>JBBTYX010000053.1:0-2982 GCA_038078515.1 Patescibacteria group bacterium
TTATAATAATATATTATACGGAAAAATAAATGCCACAAAAAGCGATGTGGAGCGCGCGGCAAAACAGGCTAATCTGGATAAATTTATTTTAACGCTTAAAAATGGATATGATACTTTTGTTGGAGAAAGAGGAGTAAAACTTTCTGGCGGACAAAAACAGCGTGTTAGTATAGCAAGAGCGATTTTAGCTGATTCGCAAATTTTAATATTAGACGAAGCAACTTCAAGTTTGGATTCTAAAACAGAGCGCCTTATACAAGAATCGCTTCACGCTTTAATTCAAAATAAAACAACTTTAATTATTGCTCATCGATTATCAACAATTTCTCATGTTGATAAGATAATAGTATTAGATAAAGGTCAGGTTTCTGATATTGGAAATCACAAAGAGCTTTTGAAAAAATCAGCAATTTATAAAGAGCTTTGGAATATTCAAGCAGGAAGTTTCATTGATTAATATTTTTTAAGATTCATAACATTATGCGCTATTCCTATCATTGCCGCGTTATCAGCGCAAAGATTTTTTTGCGGAATTAAAAGATTAACACCTAATTCTTTTGTTAATTTATAAGCGCGTTCTCGCAAATTATTATTTACAGAAACACCTCCTCCAACAATTAAAGTTTTTGCGCTAAATTCTTTTAATGCTTTTTTTGTTTTTTTCTCTACAACTTTAAAAGCCGCGTTTTGAAAAGATATAGAAATATCAGCGCGTGTTTGTTTAGTTAATTTTGGCAATTTTTTAAAAGTATATAAAACAGCAGTTTTTAAGCCAGAATAGCTAAAATTATAGTTATCTTTTAAAATCATAGGAGATGGAAATGTGAATTTTTCTTTATTGCCATTTTTTGCTAATTTTTCAATCAATGGCCCTCCAGGATATTTTAGTCCCATTATTTTTGCTACTTTGTCAAAAGCCTCGCCAATAGCGTCATCGCAAGTTTCGCCTAAAATTTTTAATTTTTTAAAATCCGCAATTAAGTAAAGTTGAGTATGTCCGCCAGAAACTATAAGTCCAATAGCAGGAAAAATATCTTTTTTATTTTTTACTCCACAATTAAATAAAGAAGCAAATAAATGCCCGTGTAAATGATTAACAGGATGCGCTGGCACATTCCATTTATAACTTAGTAATTTAGCGGCGTGTCTTCCTAAAATAAGCGATATTTCCAATCCAGGATGATCAGTGTACGCAATAGCATTTATAGTATTTGGAATATTGGGATACAGCTTTAAAATTTTTTTTAAAAGAATCGGAAGATTTTTTGCATGCTCTCGCGCTGCTAAAATAGGCACCACTCCGCCAAAAGGTTGATGAGTTTTGATTTGCGATGCTACTAAGTTTATTAGAATTTTATGTTTAAGCGCGTTTTTGCTCTTAACAAGAGCAATACTTGTTTCATCGCATGATGTTTCTATGGCAAGTGTAAGCATAATATTAGTTAAAAATTTTTTAATTTTACATTGCGCTTTTAATTTTTCACTATACAATTATATAGATGAATAAAAAAGAAGTTGGACAATTAGGAGAGCGCGTAGCTGAAAAATATTTGAAGGATAAGGGCTATAAATTACTTTCTCGCAATTGGCTATCAAAAATAGGAGAAATTGATTTAATATTTAAACGCGATAAAATATTAGTTTTTGTTGAAGTAAAAGCATTGATAAAATTAACTAATAGTTTTAATCCTGAAATGCATTTTAATTATTTTAAACAAAATAAAATGCGTCAATTAGCTAAATTATATATTAATTTCAAAGGTTTATCAAATATTAGTTTTCAAATTGATTTAGTAGCAGTTGAAATAAATGAATATGGAAAAGTTTTAGATATTCGTCATTACCCAGCTTGAGTAGAAGAAAAATAAATGATATATTAAAAGTAAATTAGAATATTAAAAAACATTATGAAAATTACATGGTTTGGGCATTCTTGCGTTAAAATTGAAAGTTCTAATGGCAAAACTATTATTATTGACCCTTACAAAGAAGAAATAGGTTTTAAATTGCCTAATTTATCTTCTGATATAGTTTTAATTAGTCATAATCATTATGACCATAATAACAAAGAGAGTGTAAAAGGCAGTCCTTTTATAGCAGAAGGGCCAGGCGAATACAATGTGGCTGGTTTTTCTATTATTGGGGTTCACTCTTGGCATGACGAAGTACAAGGAAAAAAAAGAGGAGAAAATATTATTTGGGTTATAACAAATGATAATTTTACAATCGCGCATTTTGGCGATTTTGGACAAAAAGAATTAACGCCTGAACAAGCGGATATAATTGGCGATATTGATATTTTATTTATTCCAGTTGGCGGAACTTACACAATTAATGGAAATGACGCTGTGAAAATTATAAATAAATTAGAGCCAAAAGCAGTATCGCCAATACATTATAAAATTCCCGGTTTAAAAATTTCTGATATATCAGGACCAGAAGAGTTTTTACATTCTTTGGGAGTGGAAAATGTTAATGCAATAGATGAATGGAAAGTAAAAGCAAATGATTTGCCTTTAGAAGGAAGAAAAGTCGTTATATTTAATCCTAAAATTAAATAATATGTTAAAAAAAACTGAAAAATTTATTACTGATATAAGAAAATTGCAAGAACATCATAAGCATATAATATTATGGATTTCTTTTATAGTTATTTTTGGATTTATATTAACAATGTGGGTAGGAAGTTTAAGTGAAAAATTAGTATTAAATACAGATGAGTTTAATGTTTTTACAGCAGGCGGAATTAAAGAAGAATTGAATAAATTAAATAATAAAGATGAACAAAAGGAAATAAAAGATTTTTCGTTGTTTCCATTTGATTATTAGAACTTAGAACTTGTAAAAGAGAAATAAGAAAATTGGAATATTGTTTTTATGAATAAAATAATTGATACAGAAATAACACAAGAGCTTCAAAATTCATATTTAGATTACGCTATGAGCGTAATTATATCGCGCGCCCTTCCTGATGTTCGCGAC
>JBBTYX010000054.1:0-5330 GCA_038078515.1 Patescibacteria group bacterium
AGGACTTGCGAGCCAAGCATAAAATACGGTTAAACTTTTAGCGCTTTCCAAATAACCTTTTGCTGTCCACTCTGGATTTAATACTTTAGTGATGCCAGCGTAAAACATTAGCCAGCCTAAAGACAAACGAAGCAGAAAAAAACTTATTTTTTGATAATTGTTCATAAAATTAATTATTTATCTTGGAATTATTTTTTCTAAAACAGGGAAACGATTATTATAAATATCAGGATCAATATCTCTGATAAAGCAAACTCTGCCTTTTTTATGTTCCCAATTTTCTGTTCCATATGGATATTTAAGTTGAGAATCTACATTATAATTTTTACTTGAAGTTTCAAACGAGGCGCATAATTCAAATGAAAGTTCTCCTAAAATATTATATTCATAAAATTTTTTTGTTCTTGGATCTAATAGCGGATTAAAGCCGCTAATATTATCTTCTAAAGCGTTTAAATTTTCTGGCAAATTGTCTTTGTTAATCCAATAATCAATTATTCTATTTTGTGTAAGTTGCAAATCATTTATTCTTTGTATATCAAATTTAACTGCTCGTTGATGAGCAGGACTGCCAATAATAAAAAATCCAGAAACAATACTTGCCAATATAATCGCTGAAGATATAAAAACAAGCGATTTATTTATTATATTAGATTTAGTTTGTATTTTTCGTTTTAAATTCCAAAGATAATACCAAAATATTCCGCTAGAAACTATAAATATAATAAGCACTTTTAAGTAAAATCTAATACTTAATTCTCCGTCTAAAAATTTAAAAATAACAGTAATTAGGTCTCCTATCATAACAATGGCTGTAATAAATAATGTAAAATAAATAAGCCATTTTCTCAGTTTAAAATCGCGCGCTTTTGTATTTTTAAATATCTCTTTATTTATTATAAAGTTCATCATTAAATAAACAGGAAAAGAAACAATTAAAATTGACATTGAAACGCGAATTTGGGAAAGAGCTCCTTGATAGTAAAAATAAAGTTCATCTGGAAATAAAACATTTACATATTGAAATAATATAATTGTAAAGCTTACAGCGCTAGCGTAAAAAGCAATAATTCCAAGTAAATTTATAAAAACATATTTAGGCATATTTGTTTTTATATTATTATTTTTCATATACTTATATGATACATTGTTTTAGTATTTTTTTCAATTTATTTATTGTCGGTAACCGAGTTACCGATTGTCTGTAATCGTGTCGGTAACCGAGTTACCGATTGTTTTTATTGCCAATGATTAAACTCTTAATTGTTAAAAAACAAATGAAGTTTAAATAATTTCCCTGTGTTCTAAAGCCGATTCTATAGTAAGATTGTCAGCGTAGCGAAGATCTCCGCCAGAAGGGAGTCCGCGACCTAATCTTGTTATTTCTGGCAAATTTTTGCCAAGTATTTTCTTTAATTTATGTTTAAGATTAAAAATATTTACCTCATCATTAGGAGTCATATCAAAAGCTAAAATAAGCTCTTTTATTTTGTTTGTTTTGATTATTTCTATTAGTCTTTTTAAATTAGCCTCAGTGTTTTTAAATATAAAATAGCGACCATTATATTTTTTTGTTTTTTCAACTTGCTCTAAATGCATTTCACTTTTTATAATCATTAAATAATGAGTTTTTCTAACAATTGTTTCACATATTTCACACTGTTTATTTAATATGTTTTCCACAGCTTTTCCACAATTTATGCATTTTTTTATGTTTATTAGCGCGTTTATGCTTAAAGAAAGCTCTTTTAAATCTTGTTTTGGCAGTTTTTGCAAAGCAAAAGCGTATTGTTCCGCTGTTTTTGGACCTATAGACGGGAGCTTTTGCAATAAATCAATAACATTTTGTATGGGTTTAGCGTAAGCCATAGAATAAACTAATCTTAGTATGGTCTGACCCCGCTAAGATTAACATTAAGTTAAGTTTTAGTTATTTTGAAAATCCATTTCTCCAATATTAGGAGGAGGACTATTAAAATCTATATTATTGTAATTTTCTTTTGCCGAGTTTTCAAAACGAACTAATTCGCGATTGAAAAACAAAGATATATCGCCAATTGGTCCGTTTCTGTGTTTTTGTATAAGTATTTTTACATTTGGCAAAGGCTTGCGTTCAGTATCATATTCAGTATGAATAAACATAACAACATCAGAATCTTGTTCTATACTCCCAGAATCGCGAAGGTCTGATAATTTTGGACGCGCGCCTGTTCCGCGATGTTCTACTGCGCGCGATAATTGAGAAAGAACCAAAACAGGAACATTAAGTTCCCGCGCCATAGCTTTTAATCCTTTTGATATTTCCGATACCTGCTGAACAATATTAGAATTGTAATTTGAATTTGAAGCGTCAAGTAGCTGTAAATAATCTATTATAACCAATCCTAATCCTCTCTCAGATTCTAATCGTCTGCACATTGCTCGTATTTGCGTTACATTAACAGACCCAGAATCATCAATAAAAATTGGTGCTTTAGATAATTCATCAAGAGCTCGTCTCATCTTATCAAAGTCGCTGTCAGCTCCTTTGGATGATAAATTGCCAGTGCGAATTTTCCATAAATTAACGCCTGATTGAGATGAAAGCATTCTATCTATAAGTTGGTCGTTTGACATTTCCAAAGAAAATACTGCTATAGGAATATTATGCTCAAGAGCTGCTTTGCGCGCGATATCTAATGCCAGCGTTGTTTTGCCTTGAGAAGGACGCGCCGCAAGTATTATCATATCAGATTTTTGAAGTCCTGATAAAAGCTCGTCTAAATCTTTAAATCCAGTTGGCACTCCGCGAATAGCGCCTTTTTGTTCGTGCAGTTTATCAATTCGTAAAAACGCTTCTTTTAAAGCTTTTTTTAATTCCACAAAGCCTTGCTTAACAGATTTTTGAGTAATACTGAATATTTTTTTTTCAGCTTCGTTTAATATATTGTCTGCTTGTTCTTCTTCTTTATAGCCTAATTCCGTAATTTCATTTGCAGCGTGAATTAAATCGCGCAAAATCTTTTTTTCTTTTACTATTTTGCCATAGGTGGATACATTAGAAGTTGAAGTAACAGAGTTAATAAGTTCGGTTAAGTAAGATTTGCCGCCTATTTTCTTAAGTAAATCCTTATTTTTTAAGCGATTTGTAATACTTAAAAAATCCACTGGATCATTTTGCAAGAACAAATCCAAAATAGCGTGATAAATTTGTTTGTGTTTATCAGAGTAAAAATCATCTGGCTCTAAAAAATCCGCTGTTTGGAAAATAGCGTCTTTATCAAGCATTAAAGCTCCTAAAACTGATTGCTCTGCTTCTAAATTTTGCGGAGGAATGCGTGGTTCCATGTTTTAAATTAAAAATTAAAAAGTTTCTAAATAAAACTTAGCATAAATTTTTATTATAAGCAAACTATTGACTTTGTTAAATATTAAATGTACAATAATTAAAGTTATTTTTGTTCTTTGCTGTACCTTTAAAACTTGACTTTCGGAAGTTAAGCTTCTAAAAATATAAAAAAACAATTTAATTTTTTTCTTAAGGGGGTGAAAATTATGTGCGGAGGATTAGATTTTGGACCAAATGATTTTGAAGAAGGAGAAGAAATAATAAGCACATGCCCATCTCTTAGTGATATTGTTAGGTATGAGATGGGTATAAGTAGACCTGAGGAGGTCACTATACACCTAAGGGATTGCAATAGGTGTAGAAAATTTTTACCTAATCACTGTTTTTTTATCTGTGTCTTCTATTGTGAATCCTTTTTTTTCAATTTGTTTTCTTATTTTATCTGATTCATCCCATTTTTTTTGTTTACGAAGATTATCTCGCGATTTAGCGAGGTTTTTTATTTCTATTGGAATTACAATTTTTTGTTTTTTAATTTTATCAAGTCCTAATCCCAAAACCCTATCCATAAGAAGGACAGCGTTTAGATTATTTGTTTTTAGAACTTCAAAAAATATTGCCATAGCGCGCGGCGTATCTAAATTATCATTTATCGCCTTTTTAAAATCATTTAAAAGAATTTTTAGTTTTAAGTTGTATTTTTGACTTTTGATTTTTGACTTTTGATTTAAAATAGTTTTAATAGTATTAAAACTATTTTGCGTTGCTTGTATTGATTCCCAAGAAAAATCCAATCTATGCATATAATGTGTTTGAAGTACGAGCAAGCGATAAGCTTCTGGTTCAATTCCTTTTTCTTGGAGTGTTTTAAGGGTAATGAAATTTTCTTTAGACTTAGCCATTTTGCCTTTTTTTATAGTTACAAATTCGCTATGAATCCAAAAGTTCGCCAAAGGCTTTTCATAAGCCCCTTCTGACTGAGCTATTTCATTAGTATGATGCGTGCCAATATGGTCAATTCCTCCAGTATGAATATCAAAAGGTTGCCCTAAATATTTTGTGGAAATTGCTGAGCATTCAATATGCCAGCCGGGAAAGCCAATTTCCCAAGGACTTTCCCATTCCATTTGTCGCTTTTTATTTTTAGGTGAAAATTTCCATAAAGCAAAATCAGTATTATTTCTTTTTTCTTTATTCAAAGCAACTCTTGCCCCTGCTTTTAAATCCTGTTTATCTAAATTAGCTAATTTTCCGTAATCAGGCATACGCGAAGTATCAAAATAAATTCCATCACTTATTTTATAAGTAAAACCTTTTTTTTCTAAAATTTTAATTAAGTTAATTTGATCTTTTATTGTTTCAGTTGCTGTAACAAATTTATTAGGCAATAAAATATGTAATTTTTTTAAATCCGTTTTAAAAGCATTAGTATAAAACTTAGCAATGTCCCATACACTCTTTTTTTCACGCCTTGCGCCTTTTTCCATTTTATCCTCACCATCATCAGCATCAGATGTTAAGTGCCCAACATCAGTAATGTTCATTATATGTTTAATTTTGTAACCATTATAAAAAAGCGTTCGCTTTAATACATCAACAAAAATATAAGCGCGCAAATTGCCAATATGAGCGAAATTATACACTGTTGGTCCGCAAGTATATAAACTAACTGTTTTTTCTTTTATGGGCTTGAATTTTTTGATTTTTCTACCAAGCGTATTGTATAATTTAATCATTGTTTTTAATTATAATACAAATTTAATATTTATAAACTCTTGACAGAATTAAAGAAATAAATTAAAGTATTTTTAATTAAATTAGCACTCTTGACATGAGAGTGCCAATGATATAAAATGCAATATAGACATAATGGATGATAGAAGAAGAAAAATTTTTAAGATAGTTGTTGAAGAATATATTAAACGGGCCGAGCCAATCAGCTCTAATTTTATAAATGAAAATTATGATCCGAACATTTGTTTAGACTTGATTGATGCCTTAA
>JBBTYX010000054.1:5340-5587 GCA_038078515.1 Patescibacteria group bacterium
TTATTTATCTCATACGCACACTTCCTCTGGCAGAGTGCCAACTGAAAAAGGGTATCGTTTTTTTGTGGATAATTTACAGAAATCATACGAGGTTGGTAAAAAAGATTTAGAACAAGAAGAAATTTTACAGAAGTTAAAGCGGAATAATGAATTATTTGATTTTTTAGCTCGTTCCTCGCATAGTTTAATTTTATCTTTATTGCGAAAGCGCATTCATGAATCAGGTCTTAAAGAGATTTTACAAGAA
>JBBTYX010000055.1:0-18508 GCA_038078515.1 Patescibacteria group bacterium
AAGGTTATATTTTTTTTGTATAACAAAATTCGTTATGAGGCCGGTAATAATAATTACAGCAATTGTAAAAAGCATTATAAATTTAAAGTGATTTTTTATCACTCTAATATAATCAACTAAATCAATCTCATCATATTCTTTTGTTTTTTTATCCAATCCTTTATTTTTATTCATTAGTTTATAATAGCTTAAAAATTTTTTTTCGTCAATTAAATTCACTCCGCACTCTGTTTGCGGAGTGAATTTAGTTTTTGGTTATAAGTTAGACTTACTCCGTAAACAGAGTGCGGAACGATTTGTATTTTAATTAAATTTTGTTATAATAAAATTATGAGTAAATTTATTGATAAATTATCAGAAGATGAAATAATTGAAGCAATGACAGAATTATACGATTGTTTAAATGTTTGTAAAAATAGAAAAGAAATTCATTTAGTTTTTAGAGATTTGTTAACTATTAAAGAAAAATTAAATATCCATAGAAGGATAATAGTAGCTTTTATGTTAAAAAAAGGTTTTTCTTTTGGCGGGATAGCTCAAAGATTAGGTGTCGGCGCGCAAAAAATTACAAATGTTTCAAGGGCTATGGAGCGCCATGGAGAAGGATTTGAAATTATTTTTAATCAATTGGAAAATATAAAAATAAAAAGAAAAAAACAAAAATTGCGGAATCAAAAACCTACAAAAGGATTTATTCGCGGTAAATATAAGGGAGCTTTTTTGCTATTAGATTTATTAGATGAAATAGATATAGAATTAAGAGCAAAAAATGAAATTAAAAATGAATTTGATGTTAAAAATAAATAAAAAAAGATATTAATTAAATTCACTCCGCACTCTGTTTGCGGAGTGAATTTAGTTTTTGGTTGTCAGTTAGGCTTACTCCGCAAACAGAGTGCGGAGTGAAAATTTGAGGTTGATTAAATTTTACGCAGTATGATATAATTTAATTGTATTTATTATTATATTTATTATTATATTTATAAATAATATGACTGATAAAAAAAATAAAAAAATGACTCGTTGGAAAAAGATTTTGATATATGTATTTGCTATTCTCCTTGCCATGTTTATTATTTTGATAATTGCAAGGGGTTTTTATTTGTATAAACTGGAAAAAACAAATGAGCAGGTTGAAAAAATTCATAACACAAAATTGTCCTTTAAAGATGTAATAGGAGAAAATTTGCCACCAGATCCTGGAGTTGACGCTGATAAAACAATTGCTGGAATTGACTCTAATAAAAATGGTATTCGCGATGATGTGGAATTAGCGATTTTTAAAGAATATCCTGATTCCGCTAAAACGCGCGCAGCTCTTTTGCAATACGCTTTAGCGCTTCAAATGGAATTTACGCAACCGATTGTAAATAAGGAGATAGTAACAACTATAATCGAAGATAATGAAAGTAGAGCATTAAAATGTATTTGGAGCATTAGTTTGCGTGATGATATGGATAAATTTACAAAAGAGACCGAACAAAATGAAAATTTTGTTAAGCAACGCCAAATCAATACTTAAGATAGAAAAAAATATATAAATGATTTTTATAAATATGTTGATAGCTATACAATATCTCGCGGTAGCTGTGATTTAGAATTAAATTTTTTATATAATTAAACGTGAAATTTTATAAAATAATAAAATTTAAAATTTACTTATTTTTAATATTAAGTTTATTTTTATTTTTTTCTTATACTCAAGCTAGTAATACTACATGTTCTATTAGCGGATATACAATTGCAACAATTAATGGCATGTTTACGAGTTACGATAGTGCAAGAGATAATATGATAGCTCTTAGTAAAAAGGTCGGTTTTGAAAAAAATAATCAAATTATTGATTATCATTACCTTCACAATCCATCGCATCTTGGAGGTGTTGGAGATATTACAAAAGCTGTGTATCAAGGTATTTTTGACAAAGAGACAGTTGTGGATTATGATCTTGTGGAAATATTAAAAGACGCGAGTGAAAAAATTAAAACTCAAAAGTTTCTCATTGTTGCCCACTCGCAGGGCAATTTTTATGCTAATAGTTTTTACGATGTTGTTGCTGGACAAGAAGGAGGAGCGCAGGCGGAATCAATGGCAGTTTATAGCGTTGCAACTCCCGCAAGCAGAGTCGCTGGCAATGGACTATGGCTTACATCAGACACTGACAAAGTAATCGCGGGCATAGTTGATAGAGTCCCTTTTAGAAAGATTATGTCGCCTAATACGCACATTGAGTTACAAAACAGCGAGGATCAAAACGGGCATAGTTTTAAAGATGTGTATTTAAAATATAATGCTTCGCGTATCATTTCAGATATTACCTTATCTCTTGATAAATTAAAAACAGATGACTTGCGCAATGAGCAAATTCCTTGCATTAACAATCCAGAAATAACATTTACGCATAAAATTAAAGGAGTAATATTCGCAGCGCTTGACCCTATAGCAAATCCAAGCGTAAAAGTAGCCTCAATAATAGTTAAAGAAATATACAAAACAGGTAAAGTGGTTTTAAATATCGTTTTTAAAACAACAAAAGTTTTAGCAAATTTTATAATGCCTATTTTTGATATAGATAATAATTTAGTTTCAGAAAATACAGCGTCTTTAGCGTTTAGCAATACTGGAAAATTATTAAGTAAAGAGCAGGAAAATACATTGTCAAATAATATTTCATATGACAAAGAAGATGAGGAATATGAAAAAGAAATTTTAAAACAAGAAAAAAATAAAAATGATTTTGAAAACAATAACGCTAATTTTAAAGAACTTGACGAAGACGAAATTTACGAGAGAAATATAGAAATTGAAAATATTAAATCTAAGTTAAGGGATCTAGAAAATCAAATTAAAATTCTTATTAGCAGCAGCGCTAATAATATTAAAAATGATATAGAAAATAAAGAAGAATACTTGTTAGAAAAAGATAAAAAACTTGTTTCTGAAGAAAATAAGAAGGAGGATTATATTGACAAAGATGTTGGCGGAGCTAAAGAGTATGAAAGCTATAATCAGCACGATGTAATTTTTTCTGAAATTGATTGGAAAGGTTCAAGCGAAAATTCTACTTATGAATGGATTGAGTTATATGGAAATAACGCGAGCGCGGTTAATTTAGAAGGATGGACTATTGAAAAACAAGATAGCAACGGAGTTTTGAGTTTTTTAATAGGGGATAGTGGCGATAATTTTGATAATTCTCATATTATTTCACAAGGGGAATATTTTTTATTGGAGCGAAATGAATTAGCGACAAATATTTCTTCAAATAAAATATACGATGGTTCGCTTGGAAACAGTGGCGAGTATTTGCTTTTAAAAGATGCTAATGGAAATATCATTGACGAAATGAATTATTTGAATGGTTGGCCAGCTGATAGCAATGATTATTCGCGAACAATTTCCAAGATTAACGGAGTATGGGCTACTTCCATTGAAACTCCTAAATCTGTAAACCAAGCCTATATACCGCCACAAGAAGAGCAACAAGAGGAAAATAATGAAGAAGCTGCCCTGCCAACATATAATGAAAGAGATATTGTAATTAATGAAATTGCTTGGATGGGAAATAGCGATAACTCTGCTAATGAATGGATTGAGCTTTATAATGCCACTTCAACTGAAATTAATTTATCTGGCTGGACGCTTTTAGCGCAAGACAACAGTCCTGATATAAGTTTAAGCGGGACAATAAATTCAGGAGAATATTTTTTGCTTGAACGCACAGATGATAATTCAGTGTCTTCTGTTTCTGCTAATCAAATTTACAGCGGAGCAATGAGTAATACAGGCGAATTATTAATTTTAAAAGACAGCAATGATAAAGAAATAGACAGAGTGGACAGTTGGCACGCTGGCAATAATGACACTAAAAAAACAATGCAAAGAATTAGCTCCACGCAAGTAGGGACATTATCAACAAATTGGATTACAAATAGCGGAACGCCAAAAGCGCAAAATAATACAAGCGAAGAAGTAGTTTTGCCTTCTTATAATTCGGGAGATATTGTAATTAACGAAATTTCTTGGGCTGGCACTTTTGCTTCAACAGCAGACGAGTATATAGAACTTAGAAATGTTTCTTCGGGAAATATTGATTTAACTAATTGGACAATAGAGCTTATTCCTAATAACGCTAGCACAACAGTAATCGCTTTAAGCGGAACCATTCAAACAGGAAACGCTACTTCAACAGAACCTTACTTTTTAATGGAGCATACTGATGATAATACGGTTTCTAATATTTCCGCTGATTTAATTTACAGCGGATCATTGAATAATGACGGTATGATTTTATATCTTAAAGACCCAAGCAACAATATTATTGATGAGGTTGACGCTAGTTCGGGTTGGCCTGACGGTAATAGCTCTTCAAAGCGTTCTATGGAGCGAAAGACAGAACTTTTATGGATTACGTTTGGAGAAACAAATGAATATGGGGCAGACGGATATTATTTAAATGTTGATACAAATACTTTTATTAAAGACGCGAATAATAATAAAATTTTTGGAAGTCCAAAAAGGCCAAATAGCGATATAGAAGATTATGTTCCAAACGGAAATTTAAGTTTTCTTTTGACATTTAATTAAAATTAAATAATTCACTCCGCAAACAGAGCGCGGAACGACCTTGCTTTTTGTGTTATCTGCTCTATCTGTTCCGCAAACAGAGTGCGGAGTGAGCTTAACTGACAACCAAAAACTAAATTCACTCCGCAAACAGAGTGCGGAGTGAATTTGTAATTTAATTAAATTTCTGTTAATCAATTAATTTATCTAATTCTTTTTAATTTTATTTTTATCTATTTTAGTAAATCAGATATTCCTTTTTCCAAACTTATTTCGGGCTTCCAGTTTAAAAGCTCAAAAGCTTTTCTGTTGTCAGACAATGTGTCATGAGGTTCTAATCGCGCTTCTATATATTTTATTTCTCCGCCTATTAGTTTTGATATTTTATTTACAGAAGCATTACTTCCAGCTCCTATATTTATAATTTCCCCGTTTCCTGTTTTGTAGCTTTCAGATGCTAAAATATTTGCGCGAACAACATCAAATACATGTGTAAAGTCGCGAGTTTGTTCCCCATCACCTGTTATAGTGAGCGCCTTGCCTTCCTGTTTTTGTTTTAAAAATTTACCAATAACATTTGCATAATCGCCCTTGTTTGACATTCGCGGACCATAAACATTAAAATAACGGAGGCTAACAGTTTTTAATTTATAAACTAAAGAAAATACGCGAGCATATTCTTCGCCAATATATTTTTGAAGACCATAAGGACTCATAGGAGCTGTTTTCATTGTTTCAATTAAAGGCATTTCTTTTTGGTCGCCATAAGCAGATGAAGAAGCAGAGTAAATAAGTTTTTTAACACCTGTTTCTTTAGCGGCAAGTAAAACATTTAAAGTTGTGTTAACATTGTTGTCGTGTGTTTCTGCCGGGCGTTCAATAGATACTTGCACTCTTGGCTGAGCCGCTAAATGGAATACATAATCTATACCTTTGAATAAAGGTGCTATCTCATTATAATTGCGTAAATCTTTTTCATAAAAATCAGCTTTAGGGTTTATATTTTCTTTTTTACCTCCTGAGAGATTGTCAATAATTATAACGCTATCGCCACGAGCAATAAGCGCGTCCACTAAATTAGAGCCGATAAAACCAGCCCCGCCAGTTACTAATGTTTTATTATTCATAATAAATTTACTTTACCATTTTTAATTTTATTTCGCAATTTTTATTATCGAGTTACGAACTCGATAATTTATCTTACTGTAATATTTTTAATTCACTCCGCAAACAGAGTGCGGAGTGAATTTATTATAGAGATTCAACCTTAATAATTTACCTTCCAGTGTTGTCTAATATTACGCTTATTGTTTTTATTATAATAATTAAATCAAGTAATACAGAACTATTTTTTACATACCATAAATCATAACGTAATTTTTTTAAATTATTTTCAATGCTGTCGCCGTACAGATAATGAAGTTGTGCCCATCCAGTAATACCCGGCTTAACTCTGTGGCGTAAATAATATAAAGGCTGTTCTTTTTTTATTATATTTACAAATTTTGGCTGTTCAGGGCGAGGGCCAACAATACTCATTTCGCCGCGTAAAATATTTATACATTGAGGAAGTTCGTCTAAATGAGTTTTTCGTAAAAATTTACCAACAAAAGTAACGCGATTATCGTTTTTTTCTGTCCATAAAGTTTTTTTATTTTCCCACAGCATACTGCGAAATTTAAGTAATTGAAAAATTTTCTCATTTTTACCAATACGTGACTGTTTATAAAACACAGCGCCGCGATCATTTAATTTAATTAAAATTGCGATAGGAATAAATAAAAGTATAAGTATTAAAAGAGCAAAAAATCCTGTTATTTTATCAATAATATTTTTTATTAAATCATATATAATAGATTTTTTAATTATTTTAATTCTTTTTTCTGTTTCATAGCGCGCCTTTCCAGTAATATTTATATTAACAAGTCTGGCGTCAATAGGATTATATTTGCTTATTTTACTCCATATGCGAAGAAGTATATAAATTAAAATTCCACTTATTATTGCTGTTAATAAAAGATTAGCGCGCGGAGTAATAGTTATTTCTTTAAACACTATAGAACCTTGTTTTGCGCTTTGTGAAAAATAAAAAAATGCTGTGCCAGTTAAAAAATTTAAAACAGACGCCTTTATAACAGAGCTATTTAGTTTTTTTATATTTAGTATAATATGCAAATCAAAAAGACGAGTAGAATATAGAATAAAAATCCAAATTAAAAATACTATACTAAAAGAAAGTAGATGCGATTTATAAAATTCCCAGCCACGCAAATCAAAATGGCGTAAACTTAAAGAAATTCCTAAAGACATATAAAAAATAATTAAATATGAAAGTAATAAAACGATTTTTTTTAGCATATTTTTTTAAAAAAAGGAGCCATTTAATTTTTAATTAAATCTCCGTATATTTTCTCTATCTCTTGTAGCATTTTATCCAATGAAAACATTTGTTCTACGCGTTTTTTCCCATTTTGTCCCATTGCGCGCGCAAGCTCTGGATTTTGTAATAAATAATTTATTGCTCTGGATAAAGCGTCAGAATTTTTTGGCGGCACAGTAATACCAGTTTTATTATCAATGCTTACAAATGGTACCCCTGTTGGCAAATTAGTATTTACAACAGGTATTTTTGCAAGCATAGCTTCTAATTGCACTATACCAAAAGCCTCAGTTTTTTCTATTGAAGGTAAAACAAAAATACTAGCGATATTATAGCAATATTTTAATTCTTCATTTTGTAAATTATGTAAAAATATAATTTTTTCATTTAGTTTTAGTTATGTCATTTGTTTTTTTAATTTTTGTTTTAATGATCCATTGCCAACTATTAAAAGCAGCGCATTAACATTATTCATTGCTTTTATTAAATAGTTTAATCCTTTGTAATAAGAAAGCCTGCCGACAAATAAAATAATTTTTTTGTTTTTAGGATTTTTTATGTCAATTCTTTTCTCTTGTAATGTTTGAAATTTTTTAACATCAAGAGCTATTGGAATGACAACGCATTTATTTTTAAAGTTTTTTAAAAAAGGAGATTTTTTTAAGTAATTAGTAGAAGTAACTATAATTTTATCAGTTCGTTTTAAAAACATTATTAAAAAGGGTTTATAAAACCATAGAAAGATTTTTTGTTTTAAAATATCGCTATGCCATGTAACAACAATTTTTTGATTTTTGTTTTTTAAACAAAAAAATAAATAAGACATTACTCCTAATGGAAATGGTAAATGAAAATGCAATATATTAAATTTTTTTATTTTTTTTCTCAATATAAATGGAAATAAAAAAGAAATAGGCATACTTAAAAAAATACCCAAACTGCCTGCCTTAGTAATTTTTATTTTATTTATAATTTCAATTTTTGTTTTTCTTTTTGTTCCGCAAGTTAAAACTTCTAAATAAAAATTATTTTGTTTTTTATTAAAAAAATAAAAATTATTTTTAAGTCCTTCTGATATATTTTGAACAACTGTTTCCATACCTCCTATCCAAGGAAAATAAAGCTTATTTATTTGTAGAATTTTTATTGTATTTTTCATAGGTAACTAATAATAATGGGATTAAGAAAGGTATAATGTAAATTTTTCTTCTTGCTAAATCTCCTAAATTAGGGTCGTACGAAAATACCACTATGTTAATAAGTATCCAAATAGTTAGAAATGAAAATAAATAGTTATTTTTAATACCTTGTGTAATATTTTTCCAATTTTTTAGTATAAAAAATATAAATAATAACAGAAGTAAAGAAGATTCTATAGATAAACCTAGAGCAAAAGCGTTTTTTGCTTCCCATATAAACGGTCTAAATATTTGCAAATATGTAAAAGGAAATGAATACGGTTCAGTCATATGCGATCCTCCAGAATAAACCGTAGAAAATGTGTCTATAAGATTAAAAGATAATATTTCTATTCCTATTCGCGATTCTACTATTTTATATATTCCAAAGCCTACTAATAAAAGAAACGGAGTTAGCGCTATTATTCTTTTAAAGCGAAATTTTGTAAAAGCAACTGTAAAACTAATTGCTAAAAATATACCTTGATATAAACGAATTTGATAAATAAAAAAACTAATAATAGCTAATACAATAATTTTAAATATTTTATTTTTTCTAAATTTTTGTAAAAATAAGAAAATAATAGAAATTAATAAAAGGGCAATAGCATCTTTACCTACAAAGCTGGACTGAAGAGCAATAGATGGAATAAAGAATATTAATAAAAATAATAATTTTTTATGTTTAGTATATAAATAAAAGCTTTTATATAATATAAGATAAGCAATAAAAGAAATAGTGGCGTGCAGTATCCCTAATCCGTATATAGAAGGTGGAAGTATTTTAAATATTATAGCATGTAACCATGAAATTATAGTAGTGCCTTTAAAAGGAACGTCAGTAGAACCAGCATATAGCGCTACTCCTTGTATTTTATAGCTAAAGTTCCAAAAATCTCCTGAAAGTGAAATAGGCAAATTATAGTATAAGTTAAAATCGCCATATCCATATCTATTAATTAATATATAAGTGAATAATATTGCTGCTGATATTTTAAATATATACGCTAATATAATAAGTTTATTTATTTTTTTTAGTTTTAATAAATAAATACTAAATAATAAAATTATTATAGATATTACCGCATAAAAAAATATAAATTCAAAACCAAAAAAATGTCCGCCATATATATAATTATAAGTTACTATAATAAAACCTAATATCGGCGCAAGTAAATAAATAGAATATTTTTTAAAATTTGTTTTTAATAAATTCATTTTAATAAAATAGAATAGTATTTAGAAAAAACATTATCAGGTTTAAATTTTTCAGCTATTTTTCTAAAATATGCGGGATTATTATTATATTTTTGTATAGAATATTTTATCGCGCTACTTATTGATTGTGAAAAATTTTCTATTTGAAAAATAAGTTTTTTATCTATTGTTTTTATAAATTCTCTACCACCTCCGCTTTTATTAGATACAATAACAGGTATGCCAGAAGCAAATGCCTCAAGTATTACTAATCCAAATCCTTCTAAAGAAAGACTGGGCAGTATATAAATATCAGAACTTTGATAGTATAATGGAAAAGTTTTTTCTTGTATATAGGATAAAAATAATATATTTGGATTTTTCGCACTTAGTCTTCTTATTTTTTCTTCTAACTCTCCCTTACCAGATATTATTAAAAATAATTTTTCCTTTAATTTTGTGTTTATAGTATTGAAGTTTTTAACTAATTCTATTACGCCTGTTCTTTTAGTCAGTCTTCTGCTGGTAAATAAAATTATTTTTTCTACTGGTAAATTTAATCTTTTGCGCAAGTTTATTTTATTTTTATTAATTTTGAATTTATTTATATCTACTGTTGGATTTATAATATTTATTTCCCGCGCTTTTGGAAATATTTTTATAACATTTTTTTTCATATAATTTGAATGAACAATAATTTTATTTGATTTTTTAATAATATATTTTTCAATTTTATATCTGATCCAAAATGAAAATCCTTTTTTTTCAGTTTTTATATTATACTCTTCTGCAAATGGACCATGAAAATGATAAACAATTTTTGATTTATTAAGTAGCATAACAAATGGAATAGCTAATATCGGATAGTGTATGTTTATTATTTTTTTACGCAGTATAAATTTAAAAAGAGTAGAAAATAATTTTATTATTCCTGATAAAGATTTATTTATTACTATTATTTTTCCCTGTTCAATTAATTTATTTATAATTTTGTCCGTTTCATTAATTTTATAAACACTATTAGGAGCTCTGGTAATTAGAGTAAAATCAATATTTTTTTTATAAAGCCATAAAATAAAATCATAAACTTCGCGCGAGGATCCGCCGGTATAATGAGGATATATAAAATCTGCTATTATTAATAATTTCTTCATATATTAAAATATTTTTTGTATTTTTTATTATATATTTTTATAAATAATAGTCTTTTTATTTTTTTTATATAATCAATAAATAAAGGCGGATAAAAAATAAAAGATATTATAAGCGGCAATAACCATAAAAAAATATTTTTTTGTAAAGTTTTTTCTTTAGCGTATTTTATAAAAAATTTTATAGAAATATTAAATAAAAATAATTCTATTTTATTTTCTCTAATTTTTGGCATTATATTTTTATCTAAAGCGTCTTCTTTATATTTTAATCTTTCAATAAAAAAAGAATAGGCAATATTTTGGTATTGTCTCTGATAATATTTTTTTTTCATTGTTAATCCATTTTCATCTATTCTACAAATTACTGAATATTTTTTAAAGCAATAGAGTTTTCCTATGAAAGAGAGTCTTATATATAAGTCTAAATCTTGTGAATATTGAAAAAAATCGCGATATAAAATTTTGTTTCGGAACATTATTGTTGGATGAGAAAAAATACCTTGTCCAATTAAAAGATGTTCACGAATTTTTCTATCTGTTATAGAAAAATTTGACACTCCTAAGACATTATTTTTATTGTCTATATATTTTACTTGTGTTCCGCATAAAATATAGTCTTTATTTTTTTCTAAAAAGTTAACTTGTTCTTTTAATTTATTTATGTCTTGCCACCAGTCGCCATTATCTATTCTTGCTATATATTTCCCTTTTGCTTTTTTAATTCCTTTATTTAAGTTTTTTGTTAAGCCTAAATTTGAGTCGTTAGATATAACTATTATTCTATAGTCTTTTTTATAGTATTTTTTTAATATTTCATTTGTGCTATCTATTGATGCATCGTTAATAATAATAAGCTCAAAGTCAGTAAAACTTTGGCTAAGAACGCTATCAATGGTTTTAGATAACGTGTCGCTTGAATTATAAGTACTTAGAATTATTGATATTTTTGGTTTATTCATAATAAAGGTTATTCCATCCATTTCTCATACCACATTTGAAATACAAGTAAAAACCATAGCTTGTGTATATTATTAACATTACCGCTGTAATAATGTTCTAAATTTTTATTTACATAATCCGCATTAAATATACCTTGTTTTTCTAATCTATCTTTTGCCAAGTATTTATTAAAAAGTAAAGAAAAGTCTTTTTTAAACCAGTCAAATATAGGCACGGCAAAACCTTGTTTAGGGCGTTCCATCATTTTTTTAGGTACGTATTTATATAGTATTTTTTTTAATATGTATTTATTTATGCCATTGCGATATTTGAAATGTATAGGTAGTTTTGCAGCATATTCAATAATATTTTGATCAAGAAACGGGTCTCTATTTTCTAAGGATACGGTCATAGCAGCTCTATCAACTTTTGTTAAAATATCATCTGAAAGGTAATATTTAAAATCTATAGCTTGCATTTGAGATATGGCATCTAAATTTTGAAGTTTTTTAAATTCAGTAGAAAATATATTATTCGTTTGTTTATTAGTTAATTTTTTTATTTGAGAAGAAATCCAAAAACTATTAGAAGTTAAGAATGTATTAGATAAACTGCGATCTTTTAATATTTGTTTTATTTTTGTTTGTTTATCTAAAATGTTTTTTTGTTTTAAAGCTGGCCATATGGTGCCAATATTTTTTCCTAAAAATGAAGTTAGTCTCTCTGGCGACATATTAAAGATTTTTAAAGACAGCGGAGTGGAGTTTTGTATTTTATTCCATAATTCTTCGATTTTATTATAATATGTATAGCCACAAAATAATTCATCTGCTCCGTCAGCAGATAAAGCTACTTTAACTTTTTCACGAGCAAGTTTTGATACTAAAAAATTAGGAATTCCAGAACTATCTCCAAATGGCTCATCATAAAGATTTGAAAAATTTTTAATAATATTCAACGATTCTTTTGGAGTACAATAAAGTTCGGTATGATCAGTGCCTAAATGTTTAGCAATAGCTTTTGCATAAGGCGCTTCATCATAATTTTTTTCTTTAAAACCAATAGTAAAGGTTTTTAAAGGTTTAGTAGATTGTTTTTGAAGCAGAGCTGTTACAAGTGTTGAATCTATGCCACCGCTTAAAAAAACGCCAACAGGCACATCAGAAATTAGCCTCAAAGAAAAAGATTCAGTTAGAATACTTTCTAATTCATTTTCAATTTCTGTTTCGCTTTTTTGTATTTTTTTATCTAAGTAATAATCATTTATATCCCAGTATTTTTTTTCCTCTATTTTTTTATTATAAATTTTAATATAATGTCCAGATTTTACTTTATATGTATTTTTAAAAATAGTATGCGGCGCGGGAATATATCCAAGCTGTAAAAATAAATTTAGCGCTTTCTCGTCTAATTCTTTTTTAAATAATGGATGTTTGTGTAATGCTTTTAATTCAGAAGCAAATAAAAGTAATTTTCTATCATAGTAATAGTATAAAGGTTTAACTCCAGCGCGGTCTCGCAATAAAAATAAGGTTTTTTTAACGCTATCCCAAATAGCTAAAGCAAACATTCCTCTAAATTTATGCACAGCATTAAGTCCCCACTTTTCATAAGATTTTAAAATAACCTCTGTATCGCTATTTCCTTTAAATTTATAGCCTAAATTTTCTAATTCTTTTTTTATTTCAGTAAAATTATATACTTCTCCATTGTAAGTTATCCATATATTTTTATTGTTATTATGCATTGGCTGGTGTCCAGAGTCAGATAAATCAATAATAGATAAACGTCTATGCCCAAGGGCGATATTATTTTTTTCATCCATATAAAAACCAGCATCATCAGGTCCGCGATGAGCAAGCGCATTAGTCATAGATTTTATGGTATTTTCTATATTTTTATTTTTACCATTAAAATCCCAAATTCCAGCTATTCCACACATATATTAAGTTACACTATTAAAAATTTGTATTAGTTTTTTTGAAGCATTTTTTACATTATACGGTTCAATTTTATAATCATTTATTATATATTTACTGTTATTATTTTGCCAGTTTTTATACATTTTAATAATTTTATTTTTTATATCTTCTATGTCATCTATATTAGCAACTTCCCCAACTTGTAAGCTTAAAATTCTTTCTGCTGTTTGTCCAGTTTTTGTAGTAATAGCGAGTATTGGTTTTTTAGCGCCTAAATAGTCTATTGTTTTAGCTGGTTGGAAAACACTAGGTTTGTTAGAGCGCGCGTCAATAACTAATAAATAGTCGCTTTTTTTCATATATTCCAAATTTTTAAGATAGGGAACTGTGTTTATAATTTTGACAATATTTTCAATACCTATTTTTTTTATTGCTTTTTTATGCTCTATGGGCATTGCGCCTATAAAACGAAATTCCATATTTTTTATATAATTAGATTTTTTTTCTTTTAATTTTTTAATAGCCATAAATAAAGGCATAGGAGTTCTTAATCCATAGAAACTACCAGTATAGGTAAAAATACATTTTGTGTTTTTTTTATTTTTAATTTTAGGATATAAGGAAGAGTCAAAATAATGTGGCAGTATAATAGTTTTATTTAAGTATTTTTTTGGATATTTTCGCATCATTAAATCTCTTACTCCAACACTGTTAAAAATTAATTTATCCGCGTTTTCAACCACTTTTTTTTCCAATTTCAGATTTATTTTTTTTGCTAATATATTGAATTTTTTATAAGGGTTATCTGTCCATGGGTCGCTAAAATAAGCAATCCAAGGTAAATTTGTTTTTTTCTTAACATATAAACTTACAATATGGCTAATAATATAGGAAGACCAAGAAAAAAGAAGATTAAAATTTTGTTCTTTAAGAGTATTTTTAACTGCGCGTTTTGCAGAAAAATACCATACAGATTTTAAATCAGGCAACTGTTTTAGCGGTGTAATAAAATATAAAAGTACTCTTAAAAAAAAGTTTTTTTCTGGAGAAGAAATTTGTTTTATATAAATTTCTTTTTTTGGTATAAAATTCAAAAGAGCAGAATCTTTTAAATCAAGCGTTGTCTCGCTTTTAGCGCAAATAATAGTAGCTCGCCATTTACTTTTGTAAATATATTTTAATATTTTAGCAATAGAAATAGAAGCTGGTGAGAGTTGCGGCGGAAAAGCGTAGGTTATAAACAAAAATTTTTTCATTGTTAGGATATTAATTTTTTGTAGATATTTGATTCATATTTCTCCATAATTTTTCCATTTATTTTTATAGCTCTTTGTCTTGCTTTTTTTCCTAATTCTTTTCGTAGTTTAGTATTTTTTTGTAGTTTTATAAAAGCTTGTTCAAAGGCTTTTGGGTTATTTTCTACTACTATTCCTGTACCACCCAATACTTCAGGTAATGGTTCTTTGTTATTAACTATTATTGGCAAATTACTTGCCATTGCTTCAAGAACTGGTATACAAAATCCTTCCCAAAGTGATGCTATGGCAAATATGTCTGCTTGCCAGTAAAATTTCTGTATCTCGTTATTTGTTATAGAAGGTATAAATTTAATTTTGTTTTCTATTCCAAGTTTTATAGATAATTTTTTAAGCAGTTTTATACTACGCCCATTACCTAAAATAGTAAGTTCTCCATTTACATTTTGCATAGCGCGAACAAGAATTTGTTGATTTTTTTGCGGTTCTACCCTACCTACTGTTAATATGCGAAAAATATTATCTTTTTTACGATAATTTTTTGGCTTTTTAAATTGTTTAGAATAAACTCTATTATAAATTACTTCTGTTTTTTTTGCGCCATATTTTTTTGCGTATTTAGTTAAAAATTGAGATACGCAAATAACTATATTAGCATTGCGTAAACAGTATTTTTCAGTTATTTTACTTATAAAATAAAAAGATAAGTGATTTTTTATTTCTTTTAATTTTATAAATCTATAATATAGCGGAAAATTTCTCATTTCTCTAAAATCGCCATGCAATGAGATTATTAAAGGAATATTAAGAGCCTTAGCGCACCAAGTCGCGATATATCCGTTTATTTCCGGATTATAGGCGCGAATAGCTTGAGGATTGATTTTTTTTACAAGTTGTAAAATTTGTTTTTTTTTTCGAAAAAAAAGTAATGGGTTTTTTACAGATAAAACATTTCCAACAGGATAAATTTTTAATAAAGCATTGCCAGCCATGGTTTGCGCTTTATACTCTTCTACTTCTTTATCTGTAAAAGATATAATATGAATTTCATCAAAAATATTTTCAGGGTTAAAATAGCGCTCTTTTATTTCACCTTTTTTATAATAGTTTATTATTGGATCATTTGGAAAAACAACCAATTTTTTCATATATTTTTAGTTAATAAATAAAGACTAAGCGTTATTTAAGATACTTTTTTACATATAAACATATGGCGAAAAGAAAGTAAATTGAATGGAAAAATAGAAGATATAATTTCATCTATCATTTTGTTTTTAATTTTTTTTGCTGCTAATAATTTCCATTTAGGAGTTGTGAATGGGAATAAATATAGAGGCTCTCCGTGCATAGGGAGAATTTGAAAAGAGCGATGCTCTAAAATTTCAAATTTTGCTTGTTTAATTATTTTTTTCATTTTATTAACACTAATATAGAATGATTTTGCTCCAGTAGAAGCTTTTAAAGTAGTTAATGTATTTAAACTGAAAAAATTGCCAAGTTCAAATATAGCTATGCCGCCTTGCTTTAAAATTCTACTCATTTCAAAAATTACTTTTTCTACTTCTGGTATCTGGTATAAAGTCGAAAATGAATAAATAGTATCAAAGTAATTAGATAATAAAGAGGTGCTCTTAATATTTTGGTGAAGTATTTTTATATTTTTAATATTATCTTTTTTTAAGTTTGATTTTAATATATTAATCATATTTTCACTAAAGTCTACGCCTATAGATTCTTTTGCTATTTTGACCATAGGTATAAAGTATTCTCCTGTTCCGCAACCAAAATCAGCTACTATTTTATTTTTGCAATATTTTTCTAAGAGTTCAAATCGTATATTAGCCATTATAGCGTCATATTTATAATGAAAAGAATGCTTCATATTAGAGCTAGAATAATTTGTGTCGTATATTTTTTCATTATATTTATCCCAATTTATAGTATCCATTTTTTAATTATTTTAATTAAATTTGATTTAGCGCTGTAAATTTTATTTCCTTTATAAAAAGGATAAAGTTCTCCTCCAAAGCTTTTTTTAAAATTTGTTAAACCAGCGAATTTAGTGTTTTTTGTATTAAGTATTGCTTCTCCAGAATCATACCATTGGCAATTTTGTTCTTTTGCCCATTTGATAGCGTGCCATTGAAGTAGATTATTTACACCTAAAGAATTAAAATCATGGTTTGAAGCGCTAGTCCAGTAAAGCGCATTTCCTTTAAATATAGCAATATTTAGCGCTCCTATTAAATTATTTTCTAGGTAGGCAAAAAATATATTAGCCCATTTTTTATCCCGTATAATTTTAAAATAAGAAAAAGGATGTGGTTTTGCGCCTGTTCTTTTATAAGTTTGTAAATGTAGATTATAGTATTTTTTTAAGTCATCTAATGCGCTCGCTTTTATTATGGTAATATTGTGTTTTTTTGCTTTTCTTATAGCTGTTCTACTTCTTTTTTCCATATTACTCCATAAATCATCATTGCTTTTGTTTTGTAAGTTTATAAGGTAGGTTTTTGTTGATATATCATTTAAGCCCCACTGTTTAATAGGGTTTAGATTATTTTTATAATAATAAAAGTTTTTAAAGGCAAGTGGTGGTAGCGATATTTCCAATTTATCTATTTTGTAATTTTTAGCTATACTACTAATATGTTTTAATATTATATCCTGAGCTTTATTTCTTTGAATTTTATTTAGCTTATTATCTAAGGCTAATCCTGAAGGACCAAAGCCATTAGATAGAATATTTGTGCTTAATAGTTTTAATTTACTTTGTTTTTTAAAAAATAAAGGACATATCCCTACTATTTTGTTCTGGAATTGTATTAAAAAGCTAAGTTGTTTATATTGCCATACATTTTCATTTATTAATGTATTCCAATCATATAAATGAAATAACCAGGCATCGTCTGAATTATAAACAATATTATCCCAGTCTTTTTTATATTTTTCATTTATAGGAATAATTTTCATGAT
This sequence comes from Patescibacteria group bacterium, assembly GCA_038078515.1. Classification (GTDB taxonomy): domain Bacteria; phylum Patescibacteriota; class Minisyncoccia; order 2-01-FULL-47-10; family JBBTYX01; genus JBBTYX01. Next base: position 17,569 of record JBBTYX010000055.1, read on the forward strand.
TTTTGGCAAATAAAATAAAGCGAAGTAGACTGTTTTTTAAATAATTTATTCCCTATAAACGCAAATAAATCATCTATAAATTTATATTGCCGTAGGGCTTCATCTATTCCTGTATGAGGTAGTCCCCATCCAATATGTTTAGTTTCTAATATATTAAATTCTGCTTTTTGTAATTTCTTTTTAAGAGTTTTAGCAGTATAAAAATTTACATGATCTATTTGTTTTAAAATTTTTGGCTGAATATATTTATAGTGCAGTTTCCATAATAAAGCTCCTTCATTAGGTACGCCCAAAATTAAAAATCCTCCCGGCTTTAACATTCTATAAAAATTTTTAAGAGCTTTTAAATCTTCTGTAATATGTTCTAATACATGACTACAAAATATCATATCAAAGGAATTGTTTTTAAATCCATGTTCTAATAAATCACCAACTACAAAATTCATTTTATTGCCAATATTTTTTTGCGCTCTTTGCATTCTAATAAAATTGTAATCAATTCCTGTAATTGTAGAATCTGGTATTTTTGTTAAGAATAGTAAGTTTATGCCGTCTCCGCAACCAGCATCTAAAATTTGCATACTTTTTAATAAATTATATTTTTTAAAAACATTGTCAAGATAGCTAACTCTTTTTTTTATATGATGCCTGTATGATCCGCTATCATTGTATGTCATTTGGTCATCTGTATACCAAGTAGGGTTTTCTTTAATTTTATCTTTAATAAAAGACATTGATTGTTCAGCGTTTTTTAAAACAATAGGAATATCATTTTTTATAAAATATGTTTTACTACAAGTAAAACACTTTAAAGAATTTATGTTACTATTTAGACTTTTTTTGCAAGAAGGGCATTGAAAAATTGATAATTTATCGCGTTTCATATTAATATTTTTTATTAAAAATTCCGAAAAAGTAATCTTTTTAATATTTTTTATTA
>JBBTYX010000056.1:0-2023 GCA_038078515.1 Patescibacteria group bacterium
TTTTGATGCCGTAAGGTATGCGGCGAAAACCGCTAATGCAACCGGAAAAATTTGTGCATATTGCATTAGCCAGGCAAGGGATAGCGCAAGAAATGGAGAGAGTGCTGTTGACGAAATTATCCCAAAAACAAAAAAAAGTATAAACCCAATGGCAATAGTGAATACAATTGTTTTATATCGTTTGTATGATGATAGCTTTGAATGAGGCAATACTGCTATAAGTGAAAACAGCATTAATAAAATTAAGATGTTTGGAAGAAATAATCCATTTGTTTGTATATAATCTTTGTTTAAGATGTCAAAAGCACTTGCATACTGAATTGTCACAAGTGGATAAATTTTACTGGGAGTAAGAATTGGGAAAGTAAATATTGCTAGTAACAAACTCGTCAAAAAAAGATTTCGGATGCTTAACAACATGAAAAACGAGACTAAGGCGAAAAAAAACACCATGAGTTTAAAAGTTAAAAACAGATTCCCAAGTGAAAGAAGGGTTAATATGAGAAATATTAAAGAAACAGTTGAGTGTTGATGTTTAAATATATATGAAAAAAGAGAAACAAGAGCAAGTGTTTTTTTATATATTAATTCGTTCATGGAGAGCCTTTCCATATCTCTATCGATGTATCGAATCTGCAGTATCGCAAAATTATCCTCAGTATAAAATATTATTTATTGATGACGCATCTGATTATCATCGTTCAGAGAAAGATTATATACGAAAGGCGCTTCGGGATCATATAGCAGTTTTTAATAAACAACGTAAGCACGCAGTACGAAACGCTTTTGAAATTATCAATCAACATGTAATTAATTCCCAGGCCGTAGTGGTAAATTTAGATGGTGATGATTGGTTCATTGATTCAAATGTATTAAATTATCTAGCAAAAATTTACCAAAATGAACAATGTTGGTTTACGTATGGAAACTGTAAGATTTGGAATCAAAGTTTACAAGCAATAAATACAATAGATATATATGCAAATCTTCCTTATTCCCGTAAAATCATGACAAATCGAACGTATCGTTGCGAACCTTTTCACTGTTCTCATCTGAGAACGTGGAAAACCTGGCTCTATAAAAAGATCCGAAAGGAGGATTTTTTGCGTCCTGATGGTTCCTGGCTTCAATATGCTGAAGACCAGGCAATATTTTATCCTATGCTTGAGATGGGAGGAGATCATGGTGTGGCTATAAAGAAACCCCTATCTATATACAATGTCAATTCTCAGAATAACGATGTGAAGTGTGCTCCCCTTTTGCTTATCAGAGATGAATTAATTATAAGAAAAAAGAAAACTTATGTGCCACTTGCATGATATCTACTATCTTTATTATTCGGAATGGCTATTGATACCATATCTCAGGACTATTCTATACATTACACAAATAGTTGTAATTAGATTACAGTGGAGCAACAGAATAATAGTCTGTAACTCTAATAATAGATGGCAAAAAAAGTTGATTGCACTTATTCCGGCCAAAGCCTTGCTTTATTGTAGATCAGAAAAAATTGGAAGATCACTTTTATATTTTAAACAAAAAAAGATTTTTGATGCATATCCTGTAGATTTTACTATATTTTCAACAACCGCTTTATATGATCTTATGTGGACATTGATTTTGTGCAATTCAATAACTAAAAATTCCAAACTTGCACTGAAAGGTTTTATTTGGGATGAATTTACAGAATCATGAATTATTTGATGGACTAGAAAGTTTTGAAAAAGATAAATTATAAATTAATTAAAATGGAAAGAATAATTTTTTTCTTCGACAAATGTAAATATTTCGGTATTAGAAAAATATATTACACTGCTTATTATTTGTATTTGACAGTGAAATATGCGACGAAAAGACCATGTCTTCTTTTTGACCTTGAATATTATTCACAACAAGAAAAAGAACGGATTTATAAAAGTACAATAGAGCACCTTTCAAAAATTTCTTGTGTAAATTCAATAATCGAATTTGGAGGAAAAAAATATTACATCGGCGTATCCGATATAGATTTGATTATAGT
>JBBTYX010000057.1:0-1950 GCA_038078515.1 Patescibacteria group bacterium
CCGCCGGTCAAAAGCAATTTCTTACCAAGTGTTTGGTTTTTTTCCAACAACAAAACAGAACGGCCTTTTTCCGCCGCTCTTCCCGCCGCCATCATTCCTGCGGGTCCGCCGCCGATGACAATGACGTCCCAAATATTATTTTTCATTAAATAATTCTTTTAAGAAAATCTTTAATTTCATTCGCGCGAACATCTATCTCGGTAGACTTAAGACGCAAAACATTTATATCTGGGTTATTGCCATAGATATCGGCATAAATTTCACGCAATAATTTTAAATATTCAAAATCGCCTTCATTCCATTTTTTCTTTTCTTCATTCCAACGAATTAAAATTCTCTCTTTTGACCATTCATAGGGCGGGTCAAACCAAATAATATTTTTCGGAGAAATAGTTTGATCAAAAAGAGCATTGTGATAATCTTCCAGTTTTTTAAATTCCTCTTTGGATAACCAGCCCAACTTTTGAAAAGTGCGTGTATAGGCAAGCCAATCGTAAACACATCTATCAACTAAAATGGGCCCATCAAAACGCATCCCTAAATCTTTTAAATGGACGGCATCAGAAAAATATTTTCCCAATCTCCAAGCTTGACGGTTAAAAACATCTTTTTCGCAAGGATTACGATGATCGTCAGAAACCGCATTAAAAATCAAAATGTCTAATTCTTTGGCAACATTTCTAATTGTAGTAGTTTTTCCAACACCGTGCGTACCGCTAAAGAAAATGGATTTGTTCATAGTTTAATATTGCTATTAAAATTTTACTGTCATTGTTCCTGCGGATCCGCCGCCAATAATACTTGTTTTTGTTTTATTATCTTCATGAGAGACAACTTTGATGCCAAAAAAAGATTTACTATTTGAACTACTGTTAGAAACAAAAATAAAATAATCTGAATAGTGCCAAGATATTTTGAATTTTCGCTCGCATTACTTACTTCATTATTTAAATTATTGATAACATTGGGCGCGCCAATCTTAACAAAAAAATTATCCTTATTAATACTTTGCAGCTCTTCATCCTTTTCGTTTTGATTTTTAAATGTTCTATTGTCAGATTGTAATTTATAATCGTATGCCTGTCGCATTAAATCATCATCGTACTCAGCGCTGGCAAAATCAGAGAATTCCACATTTAATCTCACGGCATCAATTTTTGAAACCAGCTTATTTGTTACATCTATTTTATCAAAATAGTCGCGATCGACATCATTTTTCCATCCAGAGATAATAAAAAGTATACTACTTATAATAATAAGTATTATACTAGCTCTGATAATATATTTAATTAAAAATAACTCATCATTAAGCTTTGACTTCAGTTTCATAAAATTATGCATAACGCACATAACTTATTTTTGAGGCCTGATTACGCCTAAAACTACATAGTAAAAAATCCTTCGTATAATCTCAAAACATAATAAAACTGCCAATATCGATAACAAAGAATATCCTATGCTTGCAAACCAATTCCTATTAGTGTAATTACTAATTAGTTCATATCTCGGTTTTATCTTTTCAGAAAAAGAAAGCCCAGAATAATCAGGTAGTTGTCCATATTTTGCTTCATACTCGGCCGTGGTCATTTTGATAGGGGTATCGAGACAAAAACTTTCCGCGGCTTTTTTAATGTCATTATCCGACAAAAAATTACCGGATAAACTTATTCGATTTAAAACAAATTCTTCTCCATTGGCACATTTAATTATAGAGCTATTATTATCGTATTCAGGACCATATGCAATGAATATGCCTATTGGATAACCAATCAAAAATGAGGCAAGAAGTATTAAATAAACCACTTTTATCGCTCTGTACCACATTTTACTATTTAGATAAGAAATTGTTTTGTCTTCCATATTTTTATTTTAATTATTATTTAACCTAATTTTATCCATGTTTCACCTCCACAACATCCCCATCCTGAAAAACATATTCTTTTCCCTCAG
>JBBTYX010000058.1:0-4684 GCA_038078515.1 Patescibacteria group bacterium
CGTTAAATTATTACCCGCTTAAAGGGTCTTTGTTCTTACAATCAATTGATGCCCATTATTCAAATTTAATATCAGTACATACCGGAATAGGTGCTGTGTTAATTGCGCTTGCTTTTTTTATTGCGCAAGAATTAACAAAGGATGGTGGGCCGTACAAGGGAATAATATTATTAAGGCGAAGCAGATTCTTCACTTTATTAGTAGCCGAAATACTATCATTTCTACTTTTTATATGGGGATCGGTAAATATTTTTGCCGTTTTACCAATAATAGTAATAGCGATTTTTACAATATTTTCTCTCTATCAAGCAATAAAATTAATAACAAATAATGTAGGTCTGAAAAAGGCCGAAGATGAATTATTAAGTAAAATTATAATTGGGAATTTTCTTAAAGTTTTGGATAAAGAGATAACTAAACGAATTGCTACCAACACCTTAGTGGAGAAAATAAAACAACATGACGATGTTATAGAATTAAATCCATTTTCACCAATTCATAAAGAATTATATTTCCCGATTAAAACGAAGTTGGCAGGCATGATTGTGGATATTCGCTTGAGAAAGTTAAAAAAATTAATATCTTTTATAGGGAGCAAACAGGCTATTGATAATTCTCTAGTTGATCAAGAAATTGAAACAACCAAGAAAAATGAGTATAGGGATAGATTGTGTCAAATTACACCTATGCCATTTTCTCATACGGATTACCATAGCGGTAATTTGTTTTGGGTAAAGAAGGATGTTTTAGATGATAAGATCACGAAAAAGAGAATTGAAAAAATGGTGTTGGATATTTTTGTTATAAAAAAAGAGGATGATATTGAAGCTGAGGCAAGGGATGAATTGGTAAAACTAAAAATAAGAAGTATAGGGGCTATTCAGAATTTGAGAAATGAAGAATTAGAAGATTTGGTGGCATTTTATATCAAGCTCGTTGATAATTTTTATAGCATGATTCTTTTGTACGGTGGTGGTTTTTCAAGAGAACAAGCCGAGAAAGAGAGAACTAATTTTATTGAAAAGTTGAAGCCAATGGAATGGTTATCAAGTGATGTGCGAGAAATTCTTGAAATGTCAATTAAATCAAATGATTTTGAGATGATAAAAACAGTTGCTTACTTGCCATTCATATTCATGCGAAAAGCTGTAGACAACAAGGACCACTTAGTCTTTCAGGAATTTTTATATTTTTCTCAAATTTTATATGCAAGGGGATATGAGATGCAGAAGAAAGGTGATCTGCGAACTTCCGAGCCCGTGCTGGATAGAACATGGAGGTATTTAAAAGAATTTTGTGACTATCATCTTGAGCCAAAATTGGAAGAGAGCGAAGATTATCCTATTGAAGATTTTAAAGATTTTAGTATTTATCTTTTAAAAACGTTCCAGTATTTATTAAAGGCTACATTAGACAATCAGGATTTAAATAATTTCAAGAAGTTTTTATTGGTTGTAAATAAGTTATTCAAAAACCTTAATCATAATTACTATGGAAGAAATAGGGAAAAGGGGCAGGAGGTTTTTGATTTTATTGACAGTAAAAGATCAGAAATGATTTTTGGCCTAGCAAGCTGGATACTGCATTTGCATTCAAGCAATAAAGAAAATGCCAGAATAAAAGAATTTTTGAATGATATTAAATCAGCATTGCCACAGGATATCGTAAAATTCACCGATATATTTTTGAGCGTCCATGATTTTAAGGTTGAGGATTTTTGGGGGTGGGATCATTGGGAATTAAGTTTGCACGAGGAGGGAGAGGTTCATAGTATCCAAATTCTTGAAAAAATCGAAAGGCTATATGTTGTTCATGCTTTGAGTTTAATTAGATCCAAAACGCAGGAAGAGTTGGATCAAATTAAATTGCCCTATAATCGTGATATGGCATTTTTAGCGGATGGCACAAGAGATTTAATGAAAACCATAAAAAATGTAGAAGAAAATCCTGATAATTGGAGTGACTTATTAGACCAGAATGCAATATCTAAAACCAATGGTTTAAAGAGTCTTCTTGAAAAAGCGAAAGAGAATCAAGAAGAGGACAATCTTGAAAAAAAACGAAGCACGGAAATAAACGGCAATAAAGTTAAAAGTTTTAAAGATAAATTTATAAAAAATTATAGTGACAGCCATCCGATTAAGGATATTGTAAGAGCCTATGGTATTTACGAAGATAAAACCGAGGAGAAGTATGGCGGGAGTATAAAGAAGTTAGGAATAAATACCATGTTTGATAAATCCCCATTTTTGGCGATGAGGTTTCTTGGCATGTTCATTGTGTTGGGCTTGAAGAAGCATTTGGGTTCGGGAGAAATATGGCTTACGGTGAAAATGATTACATTTTGAAAGAGATTATTAAAAGTAGTAATGAGATTTCCAAAGATGATTTTTATAAAAAATTAAACGAATTAGATCCGCAAAATGTAATTGTGATTGCGACTAATCATGCTGTATGGAAGTTTTTTGAAAGATCTGGAGGGCAATATATTCCAAAATGGAGGCAAGATTATCCCGTTGACATCGTTGATAAAAAAGCCAGCGGAGCAATAAAAATTAGTAATATTCATATCCCTGTATATGAGGCTTATAATTCTGATGCGAAAAAAGCTGATATTATAATTGTAAATAAATCAACGATTGGAAAGTGCGCTCAGTACTCGCCATTAGATAAAAAAGATAAAGCTGAAATGTTAATTAATGAATTCCTTGTTGATATTAAGGAGTTTACTGATGATTCTGATATTTTAAATGAATTTATGCAAAAACAACCGCCTTGGTTAAAAGAAATCGAAGGAGATGTAAATAAGAAGAATTATCTAAAGGAAAGAGTTTTGATTCATATTTTTGAAAGGTTTGAATTTAAAACCCCAGATGATTATCATGGATATGTTTTACATGTAGATGAAAAAGAATAACAATACTATAATTCAAGAAGAATAAGAAAAACTTGGGGAGAAAAACTTGGGGAGAAAAACTTGGGGGCAGGTCTTGAATTATAAGATAAACTGGTTTAACTTTAAATATAATATATGCAAACTCTTGCCGATGAGTTAAAAGAATTGTTAAAAAATAAAACTTCAATAGAAATTATTCCAAGGTTCTTGGAGCGGTTTTCTATGGGAAATTTAACTAGGGATGAAGATAATAAGTCTCATTTTTGTGCATATTTTGCGGCTTATGATCCAAATGCAAAAGAAGTTTTTATAGGTCATCACAAGAAATCAGGCCTATGGCTTTTTAATGGCGGGCATATTGATAAAGACGAAAATCTAAAACAAAGCGTTATGAGAGAGATTGGAGAGGAGTGGGGCTTAGATGGCAATGATTTTCAAATCGGATCGCCAGCCCTTTTCACCATTACAGAAATAGATAATCCGACAAAACAGGCTTGCAAGCACCATTATGATTTATGGTATTTTATCGAGGCAGATAAAAATGAATTCAAGCCGGAAGAATCAAAGCTTATGGAAGAGTTTCACGAGGCTGGTTGGAAAAAAATAGATGAGGCGCAGAATTTGATTAAAGGTAAAAATACCTTGCTGGCGATAGAATTTGTTAAAGATAATTATTTTAGCAAATAGCAATTGATGATTTTAAAAAATGTCACTTGCCCTTAATAATAGAAAACAAATTATGCAAACAACCTATTTAGACAAATTCATAAATTACTCAAAGAATAAGATTGCCTTTATTCCGTTAGGTACGATTGAATGGCACGGCAATCATTTGCCGATTGAAACTGATTTTATGATAGCGCAGAAAATTTGTGAGATTTTATCAAAGAAAACAGGCGGATATGTTTTGCCTCCGATTTATCTTGGCACAGATCGAGAGAGGCAGGTTAAGGGTAAGAAATTTGTTGGAATGGATGCAAAATTAGGTAAAGAGCTGGAGGGGAATTTATATTATTTAAAACCTCACATTTTATATCAGATGATTGAATGTCTTGTTGTTAGTTTACAAAAGCAAGGATTTACAAAAGTATATATGATAACCGGCCATGGCGGAGGCAGGCATATTGAAATATTGGAAAAAATTGAGAAAAAATATAAAAATGCAACATTGATTAATCCTTATAGATTTTTAAGTGTCCATGCTTATCATGCGGATGAATATGAAACTTCATTGCTTTGGGCTTGTTATCCGGAAGAAGAAAGCAAAAGCAGAAAAATGAAAATCAAGAATGATGATGATTTCTTTAAATTTAAGGGGTATGACGTTAGAGAAAAGGCATCGTTGGTTATTGGCAGAAAGATGTTGAAGGAAATTATTGTGAATTTAAGTAAGATTTTTCTCAACTGACTTGCATCACCTCACCCCCTCTTTGGTCCTCCGCCTCGGCTCGAGTTGAGCCCGGGCAAAAAATAAAAAATGCAAAGAGAAAAAAATAATAAAAACCCCCGACTTTTCAGCCGGGGTTGTTCAATTCTTTGAATTTCTGTATTACAAGCGGAGGGAGCGTGTCTTTTTGGGCAAAGCTCATAAGACCACGCAGTTTGTTTAATCCGCTTTCTATGTCCATTCCGTTGCTTTTTAGCCACTCAACATGATGGATGGCTTTTCTGATCCTCCTCTTGTATTCGCGCGTATTGTGGATTGCGTGGTTGATCACATTCAGTCCCAATATCCTAACAAGCTGCTCGCCTGATCGCACTTTGAGTTTGTGGCACTTGAAATGGGGC
>JBBTYX010000059.1:0-6024 GCA_038078515.1 Patescibacteria group bacterium
TCAGTCATTAAAATAAGACAAAAGAAAAACAAACTTTTTAGGTAACCCTATAAAATTTTATTTTTCAGTCATTAAAATAAGACAAAAGAAAAACAAACTTTTTAGGTAACCCTATAAAAGTTTATTTTAAATCAAGTTAAGTAGTTTTGTTTTCCATTGACAAATGTAATTTTTTAATATATAATTGTATTATAATAATTAAAAACAGAGTTCTAACTTAAAAGCGAATTTTTTAGTTGGCTTTTAAATTTTTAAAACGCGCTTTTTGTATACATAATTAAAATACTATTGAGCGCATAAAAACAAACTGCTTAAAGACGGTTTTAGCGCTCTATAATAGAATTTAATAATTTTAAAATTATTAAATTCTAAGTATAAAAATTATGTATAATAATCGTAGAAGAAGTTTTGGCAGTAAAAGTTCTTTTGGCCAAAATAATTTTAATAAAAAAAGACGAGGAAATTTTTCTTATCCTCGCAATAGATATAATAATAAAAAAAGCGGAATAGATGTTTCCAAATTTATTAACAAGGTTACTATAACAGAGGAAACAGAACATTTTATCCCAGAGCATAAATTTGCTGATTTTAATATAAATAAAGCATTAAAGGAAAATATTATTAAAAAAGGATATATTACCCCTACTCCTATTCAAGACAAAGCAATACCTCATATTTTGCAAGGTTTAGATATTGTTGGCATTGCAAATACTGGAACAGGTAAAACAGGCGCGTTTCTTATTCCTCTTATTGATAAAGTATTGGCAAATAAAAATGAGCAAGTTCTTATTGTTGTTCCTACTCGCGAATTAGCAATTCAGATTAACGAAGAATTTAAGGCGTTTAGTAAAGGAATGAAAATTTTTTCTGTTTGTTGCATTGGAGGCGCTGGTATTGGTCCGCAGATTAGAGAACTTAAATTCCATAATAGCTTTATTATTGGAACTCCGGGAAGAATAAAAGATTTAACAAAAAGAGGTTTTATTAAACTTGCGAATTTTAAATCAGTTGTTTTAGATGAAGCTGATAGAATGCTTGATATGGGATTTATTGATGATATGAGGTTTATATTGTCTCAAGTGCCAAAAAACAGACATACATTGTTTTTTTCTGCTACTTTGCAATCAGAAATAAAGAATTTAATTTCAGAATTTTTAAATAATCCAATTACTGTTTCTGTAAAAACAGGGGACACGCCAAAAAGCGTTTATCAGGATATAGTAAGAGTGAGTAAAGGAGTTGAAAAAATAGATGTTTTACATGATTTATTAAAACAGCCAGAATTTAGCAAAGTTCTTATTTTTGGAAAAACAAAACATGGAGTAGAAAAATTATCTGTTATGCTTGCAAAAAGAGGATTTAAAGCTGAATCAATTCATGGCGATAAAAATCATTCAAGAAGGCAGAGAGCATTGGGATTATTTAAAGATAATCACGCTAAAATTCTTGTTGCCACAGATGTTGCAGCAAGAGGGCTTGATATTAGCGGAATAAGCCATGTTATAAATTACGATATGCCTGGAACTTATGATGATTATGTTCATCGTATAGGAAGAACAGGAAGAGCTGGAAAAACAGGAAAAGCATTAACTTTTGTTTAGGGGAACAAAAAATCGGAGACTGGATCTCCGATTTTTATTGTTTAGGGGAACAAAAAATCGGAGACTGGATCTCCGATTTTTATTTTTTCTTTCTACTTTCTCTAGTGCGTTCAATTTCAGTTAAATATTGTTTTCTAAGTCTAATAATTGTTGGAGTGATTTCTAAATATTCATCGCTATTCATTATACCCATACCTCTTTCAATTGTCATTTCAGGAACAGGAGTTAAACGTATAGCTTCGTCAGTTCCAGAAGCGCGCATATTAGTTAATTGTTTCCCCTTGATTGGATTTACAGCCATATCATTGCCTTTTGAAGAATTACCAATAACCATTCCTTCATAAACTTGAGCGTTTGCTCCTATGTATAACGCGCCTCTGGTTTGCAAGTTAAAAAGAGAAAATCCTAAAGCTTTGCCAGTAGTCATAGAAACCATTGACCCCAAATTATTTTTTTCTATATTGCCAACATATGGTTTAAAACCTATTACATGAGTATACATTATGCCTTCTCCGCGAGTGTCAACAACAAAATCGTTTCTATAACCAAGAAGTCCGCGCGTTGGAATTTCAAATATTATTTTTATATGAGAATCTTCAGATTTTATTTCTTTTATCGCGCCTTTTCGTTTTGATAATTTTTCAATTATACTTCCTGACATATCGTTTGGCGCAAGTATAGTCACTTCTTCAAATGGTTCTAATTTAATGCCATTTTCTTCTTTTATAATAACGCGTGGTTGCGAAATTTGAATTTCATAACCTTCTCTTCGCATATTTTCAATCAAAATCGCGATGTGCATTTCGCCTCGTCCATAAACTTTATAATGGTCAGTAGAGGAAAAATCAACTTTTAAACCAACATTTATTTCTAATTCTTTTTCCAACCTTTCTTTTATTTGACGATTAGTTACAAACTTTCCTTCTCTGCCGCCAAAAGGAGAGTTATTAACTAAAAAATTCAATGATATAGTTGGCTCGTCTATTTTTATAGCAGGCAATGCTTTTTGATTTTCATTAATGCAAATTGTTTCTCCTATGAAAATATCTGGAAGTCCGGCAATCATTACAATATCTCCAGCATAAGCCTCGTTCACTTGTTTTCTGTTTAATCCTTCAAATGTAAATAACTTGGATATTTTACCTTTTCTTGCTTCTTCTTTGGTATTTTTTATGATTATATTTAATCCTTGTTTCACAATTCCTTTATAAATTCTTCCAATAGCAAGACGGCCAAGAAAATCATCATAACCAAGATTAAAAGGCTGTATAAGCAAATCCTCATTATTTGCTTCAAGACTTGAAGCAATTGGCACTTTACGCAATATTGTATCTAAAAGAGGAGTTAAATCTCTTGAATCATCGCTTAAATGTTCTTTGGCAATGCCATTTCGAGCAATAGCGTAAATAGTTGTAAAATCAAGTTGTTCGTCACTGGCGCGAAGATCTAAAAATAATTCGTAAACCATTTCTTGAACATCATCAGGGCGAGCCGAAGGCTTGTCAATTTTATTTATAACCACAATTGGTTTTAAGCCAAGTTCAAGGGATTTTTTTAAAACAAATTTTGTTTGTGGCATTGGACCTTCGCCTGCGTCAACTACTAAAATTACTGAATCTATTGAACGCAAAACGCGTTCAACTTCTGACCCAAAATCAGCGTGTCCGGGGGTATCCACTATATTTATTTTAGTGTTTCTGTAATACACAGAGGTATTTTTTGAATAAATTGTTATGCCACGCTCTTGCTCTAATGCATTACTATCCATTGTAACGCCTTCTTCAGAAGCCCCGGTTTGTTTCATAAGAGCGTCTGTAAGCGTAGTTTTACCATGGTCAACATGAGCGATAATGGCTATATTTCTAATCTCCATATTTCTTTTAATAAAATTATTTCTTTTAATAAAATTATTTCTTTTTGTATTAAAAAATTTAAAATCGCTTTTAAAATAAAGCGATTCGTTCAATTATTTATAACATTATAATAATAAATAGTCAATAATTTAAAAAAATTATTTGCAAAGCCAGCAATATTTTTTTAATATGTATATTACATATGTATATTAAAAAGTCTTTACAATTTAAAGATAAAGAATTTAATTATAATTTGCGTAAAAGCAAAAGAGCTTTAAAAATGCGAATTTCCATTAACTCTTGTGGAAACTTAACTGTAACTATTCCATATTATTTAAGTGAAAAAGCAGCTGAACATTTTATTTTGGAAAAAGCTGATTGGATAAATAAAAAGATAGATTTTTTAAAAAAGAATAAACTGGCGCGCGCAAATATGAGCGGAGATGAGAAAGTTATAATTTTAGGCGGAAGTAAGAAAGAATATTTAGATAATAAAAATAAGGCTTTTGAATTAGTTATAACAATAATAGCGTATTTTATCAGTATTTACTTTTTTTCGTTTAATAAAATAAGCATAAAAAATCAAAGTTCGCGGTGGGGCAGTTGCTCTAAATCAGGGAATTTAAGTTTTAATTATAAAATAATTTATTTATCACGAAATACAGCTGATTATATTATTTTGCACGAGCTTTGCCACTTAAAAGAATTTAATCACTCTAAGAGATTTTGGAGTTTGGTAGAAGAAATAATTACAAATTATAAAAAAATAAAAAAAGAATTTTGTTTTTTATTAAAAAAATAAAAAAAGAATTTTGTTTTTTATTAAAAAAATAAAAACATAAAAAAGAAATTAAAAACAGGCATTTTTTGAAAAAGTCACTGTAATTACAAAAGAACAACTAAAAAAGCCCCGATTAAATCGGGGCTTTTTTCCGTTTTTTAAATTATCTTCTTATCTTCTGTCGTTATCGCGATTATTGCGAGGCTCCATTGGACGAGCTTCGTTTACGATAATTGATCTTCCGCTTAAATCAGAGTTGTTCAATTTATCAATACAGGCTTGCGCTTCATCTTCACTTGACATTTCAATAAAAGCAAATCCTTTACTTCGTCCTGAAAATTTATCAGTGATAATTCTGACTGATTCTACGGTTCCATGAGCGCTGAAAGCTTCTTTAAGCTGATCTTCAGTCGCTTCATAAGGAAGATTACCTACGAAAAGTTTCTTTTCCATATAATATTAATTTATTTCTTAATTTCCTGTTCCGACCGCGCACTTTTTAAAAAAATGTTAGGTGTTATTACACATCTAACAATGATGCGAACAAGTTGATAATAATTTAGCATATTATTTAAAATAATGCAAGTTTTTTTATTAAAAATACAAGGTTCTCAACAAATTCTTGCTGAACAAAGTGAAGTTAGAATTTGTTAGAGGTTCTAATTTTTTTAATAAAAAACAAAATTCTTTTTTTATTTTTTATATAAATCCAATCAATGTATATATATTTTCTTGACAAACGCGCGGAATTTTGTTAATATACTAATATATTAATTTTATTTGCACATGTAATCTCTAAATTAGAGATTATAATACTAGGAATTTCCTATATTTTTTTAGTAATATAGATCAGTTAATAATTAGATCTATTTACCATGTGCAAATATTTTTGTTCTTTATAAATAATATACCCTGTAGCTCAAAACCAAGAAGAGCGTCTGGATCACTGTCCGGAGATGTAGGTTCGAGTCCTACCAGGGTTATAATAAAATAAAAGCCAATTGTTGTATTAAACGCGATTGGCTAATTTTTTTAATAAAAAACAAGTAATCTATTTTTTTAATAAAAAACAAAAGCATTAAATATGTTTTTATTTTTTTAATAAGAAAATCTACAAAACTGTAAATTCATTTCATTCATTAACAGTTTTGTGATAATCTTGTTTACTCGTTTCACTCGTAAATAAAAAACAAAATTATTTATTTATTTTTTTGCGCTGATTTTATTTCAATTTTTTTAATTCATCTTGCATATTGCTTGTTTTTTTGATAAAATTTAATTAATTTTAATTCAAAGTTATACTAACATATATTCGCATAGTACAAAAATTTTTAACAACTTTGCGAATACACATCGCATAATAACGAGTTATCGGAAATAATAAATTTTTTTAATAAAACTATTTATGAACATAGAATCACGAGAAAATATCCATAATCCATACGAGGTAAAAATAGATTATTTTTTACCAAAGGATATTAATAAAGTCAGGTATCTTGCTTTTATTGTAAACAAAGAAAATTTTACTATTTTTATAGGAGATGGACATGAAAAGATAATAGATCGGTATAATCTCAGTGATCAAGATTATAGAGGCGGTAATATTTATCCTGTAGAAAAGAAAATCTCTTTTCGTAGCCCTTCTTTAGGAGATATAGATGATGGCGGGGAAATGTATGATAACCAATGCTATAGAAAAAGCGCTCGGAATTAAACTTGTGAACTGGTGAAAACTGAATCGTAAAAAAATTTTATAACATCCGATAACACTGAATATCTGGTTTGCTCT
>JBBTYX010000060.1:0-11863 GCA_038078515.1 Patescibacteria group bacterium
CTTGAACTGGCAATAATTTCATTTTTACTTGCATAAAATATCCTTGAAAATATTGTGCTGCTGCTGCTATAATTGCTAATATTAAACTTGTTTCAGCTAAATTTACTATGTTCAAAAAAAACGGATTTATTATTCCGGGATTAGAAATAAAAGAATAAAGAAAATCTAAAGACGAGGAGTCAAACCCTTTTCTAAACACTTGATATAAAGCTAGTAAAATTGGCAATTGTATTAAAATAGGCAAACATCCGCCCAATGGATTTACTTTATGTTTTTTATACATTTTAAGCATTTCCTGCGTCATTTGTTGTTTGTCTTTTTTATATTTTTCTTGTATTTCTTTAATTTTAGGTTGCAAAATTTGTAATTCGCGCTGAGATTTGATTGACTTTTTAGTTAAAGGAAAAAGAATAATTTTAACTATTAAAGTTAAAATTATTATTGCTATTCCTATATCTCCTATTATATCGTAAATATATACTAAAAAATTAAATAAAGGATTTACAAGAATTATATTGAATAATTGAATCATTTAATTATTAATTATTAATTATTTTAACTTTTAACTTTTAACTTTTAACTTTTAACTTTTATATGCATTTACTTAATTGCTTTATTCCTATCCACATTCCCTTAAATACTCCGTATCGCGAAATACTTGCTCGCGCTTTATCTGAACAAGTAGGATAAAAACAACAAGCGCCAACAGGATAAAAATATCTACCAATAATGCTATGGTCCGGGGAAATAGTGATTTGATAAATTTTAATTAGCAATAATATGGCGTATTTCATTTTCTATATCTTTGAATTTTAATTTCGCAATATCTAAAATATTGCCCTGTTTTAATATAATAACATAATCTATTCCAACTCGCAAATGAGATAAATTAAGTCTTATTGCCTCGCTTATTTTGCGTTTTAATTTATTTCTTATATTCGCTTTTTTAGATACTTTTACACCGACTGCTATGCTAAAACGACTATATTCTAAATTATTGGGAATAAACCTAATAATAAAGTTTTTACTATGTAAAATTTTACCTCTATTAAAGGCGTTTTGAAACATTTTACTATTTAATCTCTTTTTTTTAGCTATCATATTTTTAAATATTCCTCCACAATTTATTCACAACTTATTAACAAGTATAGTAAAAGTAGCTCTAATAGTCAATTTTGATTTCTAATAAAAAATATGATACTAATTTAAATATGAATATAGAAGAAATTTGGCAAGCTGCTTTAAGTGAATTAGAAATAGAGGTTTCTCGAGCTAATTTTAATACTTGGCTTCGCAACACAAAAGCCTTAAATAAAGAAGATGGCTTGTTTTTTATAGCTGTTCCTGATAGTTTTACTAAGGAGTGGTTAGAAAATAAATATTATGATAAGATTCTTATTATTTTAAAAAATATATCGCGCGATATACACGCGGTAAAATATGAAATAAAAACCGATGTGTTTAAATTAAATAACATTTCAAACACTTATATTAACCGTTCAACAATTATTAACACTCAGCTTAATTTTAATTCTGATTCTAATAATATTATTAAAGCTGGACTTAATCCTAAATATTTATTTGAAAATTTTATAGTGGGGCCTTTTAATCAGTTAGCTCACGCAGCTGCTACTGCTGTGGTAAAAAATCCAGGTCATCATTTTAATCCTTTATTTATTTATGGAACTGTTGGAATAGGAAAAACACATTTAATTCAAGCTATTGGAAATGAAATTCTTAAAAATTCACCAGAAAAAAAAGTAAAATATGTAACATCAGATAGGTTTTTAGATAATTTAATTTCCTCTATTAAAAATGGTTCAGTTGATATGTTTAAAGAAAGTTATTATAAAACCGATGTTCTTATTATTGATGATGTGCAATTTTTTACTGGCAAAGAAAAAATGCAGGAAATATTTTTTCACACTTTTAATTATTTATACCAAAATAATAAGCAAATTATTTTAAGCTCTGATAGGTCTCCGGCTGTGATTGATAATATCCCTAATCGCCTTAAATCGCGATTTGAAGGCGGGATGGTTGCTGATATTAATATTCCTGATTTTGAAACAAAAATGGCTATTTTAGAAAAAAAATTAGAATATAAAAAATATAATTTAAATAAAAAAATTATTACAAGAATAGCTGAAAAAGTAGGAACTATTAGGGAATTAGAAGGAGTTTTAAATACAATAATTAGTTATTTAGAATTAAATGGATTAATTCAACAATCGCAACTTGATGAAATTATATCTAAATTATCTATATCTAATAAAAAAATAACTACTTTTGATAAAATATTAAAAATAATTACAGATTATTATAATATAAAAGATGAATTATTATTAAAAGCTATTAGAAGAAAAGAAGTTGTTCATCCAAGACAGGTTTTAATTTATTTACTTAGAAATGAATTAGATTATTCTTTTGCGTCTATTGGTAAAAAATTAGGCGGAAAAGATCATTCCACTATTATGTATTCTTGTAAAAAAATTGAAGAAAAATATAGAGATTCAATGGATTTTAAAAGGGAATTAGATATTATTAAGGATAAAATATATTATTAATTGTTAATTTTTTGGGGATAATTTTTTTATCCATATTTTTACAAAAATTATCCCCAAAAATCTATAAAATAAAATAATGTATTTTAAATTAAAAAATCAATTTTCCACTAAATCCACACACTAATAATTATAATTATATTTTAATTAAATAATAATAATAAAAATTCATATGAAAATAATAATTCTTAAATCTAATCTACAAAAAATTTTAAATATAATACAAAAAATTATTACTAAAAATCCAAAACTTCCAATTTTAGAAAATATTTTAATTGAAATAGAAAATAAAAAAATAAAAATATCAGCAACAAATTTAGAGTTGGGGTTAAATATTTGGTTAAAAGGTAAAATAGAAGGAAGTGGTAAAGTATGTATTCCAATAAATTTAATTTCAAATATAATTAATAATTCTAAAGATGAAAGAATAGAATTAAATATAGAAAATTTAAATTTAATTATTAAAAGTGATAATTATAACGCGATTATTAAAGGATATGATTATAATGATTTTCCTATTATTCCTAATTTAAATACAATTTTATTATCAATAAAAAATAAAGAAAAAGAAAATATATTAGAAATTTCAACAAAAGAATTAAAAGAATTAATTTTTCAATTAGAAAATATAGCAACTATATCTGAAACACACCCTGAATTATCTGGAATTTATTTAAAATTTAAAAAAGATGAAATAGAAGCAGTTGTAACAGATAGTATTAGATTGGGTATAAAAAAAATAAAAATAAAAAATAATATTTTTATTAACAAAAACATTATTTTACCTTTAATTTCTTTTAATGAATTAATACAAATTTTAAATTTACAAGAATATGAAAATGTTAAAATTATAATTAATGATAATCAAATAGTTTTTGATTTTGGCGATATTTATTTTGTTTCCCGTTTAATAAATGGAAATTATCCAAATTATGAACAAATTATACCAAAGGAATTTAATGTAATTTTAAAATTAAATAAACAAGAATTTATTAACCAATTAAAATTAGTTAGTTTATTTACTTCAAATAATAATGATATTAAATTAGAAATATTAAATAAAGAAAATAAAATTAAATTAATATCTCAAATACAACAAGGCTCTTCTAATGCTTTAATTAACGCGGATATAGAAGGAAGGGGTTTAGATAATATAATTTTAAATTATAAATTTATATTAGACGGATTGAATAATATTAAAGATAAAAATAATATTATTTTTAAAATACAAAATGAATCAACCCCAGTTTTAATAGAGGGGCTTGAAAAAGATAATTTTGTTTACATTTTAATGCCGATTAAGAGCTAATTTTAGTAATTATTTTAAAATTTTTTTTAATAACACTAATTAAATTATTTTGTAGTAATTTAATATGATTTGCTTGAATAGAATTTTTACATTTAAGGGTAATTAATTCTTTTTTTAAATCTATATTAATTATAATCACATTTAAATTATTGCTTTGGAAAAAATCTTGAATATTTTTTTTAAAATCTGTTGTTTTAATAACAGATTTAATTATACTTTTATTTTGTTTAATATTTATTAAACTTTGTAGCGATTTAAAATTTTTCATACTAATTAATTTTTTTAATAAAAGAAACTTCTTTTATATTAGAATTAAGATATTCATCAAAAGCGCTGATACTTATAATATTTTTACCTAAACTTAATGAATTAATGTCAATAATAGTGTCAATAATATTAGAATTAAATGTTTGAATAAATTGATTATTTATAAATAAATCAACTTGTTTAAAATTAAAGCGGGTTTCTACATTGACTTTAATATTTATATTTTCAAAAACGCTCTGATTAGGTTCTGGCGATATAATATTTATTTTTGGTTTATTTTCTATTGTATGTATATCGTCATATAATGTTATATTAATTTTTTTATTATCTATTTGTTTGGAAGCCCACTCATTCACTGGTTTTTCCCATTTTTCTATATCGCTATCCATTGGATTAATATAATAAAGCAAAGAATGCGCTTCTTTATATATTTTTTCCTCTATTAAATTAGGAGGAGTTAATTCTGTGGCTAATTTTTTAGTTACAGAGTCTATATTGATTTTATTTTCTAAAAATAACTGTCCATTTATCATTGGTTTATTTATAAAATCTTCAATTTTATCAGGCTTAATAAAACTGCCTCCATACTTATCATTAAAATTATTAAGAGCGAATGTAATAAATTTATTCCAAATCGGCGCAGCAATATATAACCCCTCGCCTTCAATAGTAGCCTTGTTGTCATTATTTCCAGCCCAAACGCCAATAACTATATTTGGTGTATAACCAATAGTCCACCCATCATGATAATCAGATGTGGTGCCTGTTTTAACAGCAGTGTCAAAATTAGGTATGTTAAGCTGACTCACTGATCCAAAAATAGGCGAACGCGCCGCGTTATCAGAAAGTATATCAGTTATTATATTTGCTGTGTTTGATTTTATAACATAATTACTTTCCGGAGAATATTTTTCTAAAATATTATCATTTTTATCTTTAATTTCTAATATATATTTAGGTTTATAATAAATTCCATTATTAGCAAATATGCCGTATGCAGAGACTAAATCTAAAAGACGAACCTCAGCCCCTCCTAATGTTAGCGCTAAATCAACTCTACCAGGATCAATAGTTTTAATTCCAGCGCGAGAAACAAGATCTATAACATTATTTATGCCAGCTAAATACAAAACCTTAACTGCAGCAACATTTATAGATTGCGCTAACGCGTTACGCAATGTAATTGGGCCTTTAAAACTTTTAGTATAATTTTGCGGTATATATGGTTTGCCAGCGCGAGTTGTAAATTCTGTTTCTAAATCAAACACCAATGTTTCTGGAATAAAACCTTTTTCAAATAAATAAGAATAGGTGAAAGGCTTAAATGCCGAACCTGGCTGTCTTAAACGCAGTGCGACATTTACATTTCCATCTATGTCGTCGTTAAAATAATCACTTGACCCAACCATTGTTAAAATTTCTCCATTATTTGGATTAACAGCAACAAGTGCCGCGTTATTAGAATCATATTTCTCCGTATTAATTATAACTCTTTCAGAAACTATTTTTTCAGCTTCTTTTTGTAATTCGTAATCAATAGTTGTTATAACAGAAAGCCCGCCATTTTTAGTTAATTCTTCTCCATATTTTTCTTCTAAATATTTTTTTATTTCCAAAGAAAAATGAGGAGCTTTAATAATATTGCCAAACGGAATAAATAAAAGTTCTTGCTTAAGAGCTTCATTTGCCTGAGATTTGTTTATATAGCCCAAAGAAACCATAGAATTTATAATAAATTTCTGCCTGTTTTTTAATTCATTAAGATGTTTTCCATAAGGAGAAAAATAACCGGGCTGTTGAAGAAGCGCTGATAATAAAGTAGCTTCTGCGATTGTTAAATTTTTTGCGTTTTTCCCAAAAAATGTTTGCGCTGCTGATTCTATTCCATAAATATTAGATCCATAAGTAACTTTATTAAGATAAAATTCCAAAATTTCATCTTTAGAATATTTAAATTCCAATTCAATCGCGAGCACCACTTCTTTTATTTTTCTTTTTATTGATTTTTCGCGAGTAAGTAATGAATTTTTAATAAATTGTTGTGTTATTGTTGAACCTCCTTGAGAAAAACTAAGAGTGGATATGTTTTTTATTGATGATCTTATTATAGCCACAAAATCAATGCCAAAATGATGGTAAAAACTTTGATCCTCAGCAGTAATTGTGGCTTGCTTAATATAAACAGGAAGAGTTTCCATATCAACCCAAGTTCTTTTTTCTTGACCACTTATTTCATATAGCAATATTTCTCCTTTTCTATCATATATTTTAGTTGATTCTGAAAACTCTTCTTTTAAAATATTTTTAGGGTCTGGAAGGTTTTTTGCCATATAAAAAAAAACAGCCACAATACCTAAAATAGCGATTATTATAATGATAAAAATAAGCTTAAATAGTTTTAACATAATATAATTTTTTATTGTGAGCAAGGCGAACAACAAAGTTCTCACAAAGCTGTTAATGAGCAAAGCGAATTTACAACTTTGTAGAGGTTTTTATATAACAAAAAAAGAAAAAAGTATTTTTGTTTTTTATTAAAAAAATAAAGCCACAGTTATTATTATAAGTTATTTGGCTTGATTGAGCAAGTATGTTACAATATTAAGAAATTGTATTTTAAAATAGAAATTATGAAAACACTTGTTTTCATAAAAAATTTAAAAAGTTTAAAAAATTTTATGAAAATAAGAACCTCTATCATTTTTTAACTTCGTTTTACTCAGTAAGAAAATGATGAGAACACTTGTTTCATAAAATTTATGAAAATTTTATGAAAATAAAATCTCCTTGGCAAAAATTAAGCAAAATTAAACGCGATCAAGAAGAAAAAGTGGCTCAAGGAAAAGCAGCTAAATTTGGGGCAGATTATTTAAATTTAGATTTAATACCAATTAATTTAGATGATTTAGTTTCTGTGCCAGAAGACGAGGCAAGAAGAGCGAAAATAGCAATAATAAAAAAAGAAGGTTATTTAATAGCGCTCGCAATGTTTAACTTAGATTCGCCTGAAGCGGAAAATATAGTGTTTAGTTTTGAAAAACAAGGATTTAAAGTTAAAAAAATAGCAGTTTCTTTAAGTAGTTTAAATAACGCATGGAATGGGTATAAATCATACAAGCCTTTAATAAAAGAGCTAAAAAATGTTTTTATTATAGAAGAAGATTTTAAAAAAAATTTGAATCTAAATTTTAAAAACAAAACCGAAATAAAGGAAAGGTTATATAAAATGAAAGATGAAAAAGAAATTACTGACATAATAACGCTTTTATTTATTGGAGCAACGCAATCCAACGCCTCAGATATTCATATTGAACCAGAAGAAAACATAGTTAATATTAGATTTAGAATAGACGGTGTATTAGAAAATATAGGAAGTATTGAAAACATTCAATTCCACAGGCTTTTAATGAGGATAAAAATTTTAACAGAAATGAGACTTAATGTAAAAGACTTGCCTCAAGATGGAAGATTTTCTATTAAAGATGAAGATAAAAGCGTTGATATAAGGGTTTCAATTATACCAAGCTCTTTTGGCGAAACTCTTGTTATGAGAATTTTAGGGTCAATAGAGATTAGTTTAAAATTAGAAGAATTGGGTTTTGAAAAAAATCAGCTTAATAAATTAACATCAGCCCTTGGGTCTCCCAATGGTCTTATTTTAAGCACTGGTCCTACTGGGTCTGGGAAAACAACCACTCTTTACTCTGCTTTAAATTATATTAAAACTTCAAATATCAATATAATAACCATTGAAAATCCCATAGAATATATTATAAAAGGAATTACGCAAACACAAGTTAATTATAATAAAGACTACACTTTTGCGAAAGGTTTGCGCGCAATTTTACGCCAAGACCCGGATGTAATTTTAGTTGGAGAAATAAGAGATGAAGAAACAGCAGATGTTGCTATTAACGCGTCATTAACAGGTCATTTGGTTTTGTCAACGCTTCATACCAATGACGCGCCAACAGCAATTGAGAGATTAGAAAATTTAGGCGTTAAAGAAGAGCTTATTGTAAGCGCTATAAGTGTTGTTATGGCGCAGAGACTTGTAAGGAAATTATGCGAAAAATGTAAAGAAGAGTACGAGATAAGTGAGTTTAATCAAAATTCCATTAGAGAAGTTTTAAGTCTCATTTCTCCAAGATCTGGGATAGCAATGCCTGATATTGTGGGGAAAATGATGCGCGCGAAAGGTTGTAATGAGTGTTTTGGAACTGGCTATAAAGGAAGAACAAGTATTTTGGAAATATTTTCCATAAATGATCGTGTGCAAGAAACGATTTTAAAGAAAAAAACAACATATGAACTGCGCGTTGTGTTAATGGAAGAGGGTATGATTACGCTTCTTCAACACGGTTTAATTAAGGCAATACAGCAAATAACAAGTTTAGATGAAATTGAAAGAGTTACAGGAGATTCTAAAGACATTGAAAATCTTTACGGTAAAATAATGCTATCTGTTTTATCGCGTTCATTGAATATAAGAGATGAAATCGTAAAATCTGTTCTTGATACACCTTTTAATATTGATATTATTAAAGAAAAAATAGAACAAGTTCAAGAACAAGAATTTTTAGAATGGATTTTAGGATTAGGTAAAAAATTAGACGCAAGCGATATTCATTTAAGTCCTAACAAACAAGAACTTGATGTAAGTTTTCGCATTGACGGAATTTTGTATGGCATTGGATCTTTGCCTATTAGTTATCTTTTTTATATTTCTTCTAAAATAAAAGAATTAGCAAAATTAGACATAGGAGTTCATCAAAAAGTTCAAGAAGGACGCTTTAGTTTTTTGTTTGAAAAACAGTCAATAGATATAAGGCTTTCTATTATTCCTGGAAGTTATGGAGAAGTAATAGTTATGAGGCTTTTGCAGGGAGATTTTGTCTTTACATTAGAAAAACTAGGAGTAAACAGTAGTTTGGTTAATTTAATTAAAGAAAACTTAGCAAAGCCAAATGGCATGATTTTAACTACTGGACCAACAGGCGCAGGAAAAACCACAACAATGTATTCTATTTTAAAGGAGATGAGCGCGTCGCTCCAAAGAAAAATAGTTACTATTGAAAACCCAATAGAATATAAAATTAAAGGAGCTCTTCAAACGCAAGTTGATGAAGAAAAGGGTTATCAATTTAAAGACGCGTTAAAAGCTATTTTGCGCCAAGATCCAGATGTAATAATGGTTGGAGAAATAAGAGACAATGAAACAGCGAGCATTGCTATACAATCAGCTGGCACAGGGCATTTAGTTTTATCAACTTTGCATACTAACGACGCTTTAGGAGTAATAGAGCGAATACAAGGATTAGACATAGGTATTGAATTATTTTCTCCAGTAATTAATTTAATATTTTCCCAACAAATGGTAAGAAAGCTTTGCGATACTTGTAAAGTAAAAATAGAATTAAAGCAAGAAGAGACACAAGCTATAAAAAATATTTTATCTACATTATCTTCAGTTTTTCATTACGCGTCTGTTAATATGAATAAAGTATTTAAGGCGAGCGAAAATAATATGTGCGATAAGTGCAACAATGGTTATAAAGGAAGAATAGGTATATTTGAAGTAGTGTTTATTAATGATGAAATAAGAGAAGCAATTAAAAACAACAATAATAAACCAGAAATTAAAAAATTAGCTTTAAAAAATAATGGAATTTTTTTAGAGCAAGACGCTTTGTTAAAACTATTACAGGGCATAACTTCCTTAGAAGAAATAGAGAGAGTATTGGGGAAAGTAATTTAGCTTCATTAGCTTTCAACTTCATTAGGAAAAACAAAAAAACAATCAGAAGCTCGGCTTATGATTGTTTCTACTTTTAACTTTATGAACTTTATAACTTTCAATTAACCTCCCATATGTTTTTTTATCTTAGGCACTAATTCCTCGTATTCCTCCTTAGTATATTGTTTGTTTAGGATGCAATACTGTTTATTTCGAAGACTAATACAGCCAAATAAATTAGATGATGATTGACAGTAATAAGAATAGTATAAATCTCTTATGCTAGTCCAACTTTCAGCGCAAAATTTTATATTATTTGTTCCTAAACCACATGTAATACACTCATAAGTTAGAGAATTGCCATCGCCCCAAATTGAATGGTCATAACAGTCTTTATTAGGTTTTATTTGTAAATACTGGCAATAATGCAAATTTTCTCCTTCACGAACTAAGTAAGAGTTTTTAACATTTTTTGAATTATAAATATAATCTCCAGTAACATTATCATTACGGGCTCCTTCCATAAACTTATTAGGAAATTGTAGCCAATATTCTTCTACTCTTTTTTTAATCTCTTTTAATGAATTATGTGAACTAAAATTAAATTCTTTTAACTTTATAAGATATTCTTCTTTAGAATAAGACTTATTAAAAATATAATACGATTTATTGCGTAATCCTACGCAACCAAAACAATCATTACAGTTGCGAAGGCTTTTAGAAAAATAAATATTAAAACTATCTTCGCATCTTGAAGAAAAAAATGCGTTATTACAGCGAGACATCCAAAAACTCTCATAAAGTAATTCAGATTTATTTATATGAGAGCTATCTATTATGTTTTTACAATAATCTATTCCATTGCCATATAAACAATCTTCATTATAATTAGAATTAAAAAGTAAATAACAGTTTTTTAAACCAGTGGCATTATTACAGTATTCGCTATTAGTCATTTTAAGCACACTTAAGGCTGGGCGAGGTACAACTTGCGATAGTTCTTTGAATTGCTCTAGAAATGGAATGGAAAAATCGTAATCCTTCCCATATTCCATTGGATCCCATTTATCAGAATACCAAACAGAGTTTTCATAAACTTTGATTGATTCTTTATTAGGATACATAGAAAATATTTCTTTTCCAGAGAAGTTGCATTTTCTTTTATATAAACGTTTTTCATTGCGCCAACTAAGCCTTCGCTGGGCGCGGCATAACCAACAAAAAGTAGGCAAAGGTACTTGCATCTTAGTGTAAAAATTTTGATCTTCTTCTGTAATTTCAAATTCTTTATCGCAGTTCACACAGTCTCGTGTTTTTATTGTTCCTTGTTCATTGTTCTTTTATTGTAATTTATTTGGTTTATTAAAACAAGTATGGTATATTTAAAATGTTTTAAATTTTATATTTTATGATAATAATCGGCATTGATCCAGGGCTGGCCAGCTTAGGCTACGGGATTATAAAAAAAGACAAAAAAGTTCTAAAGCATATTACTCATGGAGTTATAAAAACAACTCCAGATATGGATATTGAGGAGCGTTTTTTAAGTATTTATAATCAAATAAAAAAAATAATAAAAGAATATGAGCCAAATGAGGCCTCTATGGAGAGGCTTTTTTTCTTTAGAAACCAGAGAACAGTAATTCAGGTAAGTCAAGTGCAGGGGATTATAATGCTTGCTTTTAAGCAAAAAAAAATACCTCTAAATATTTATACCCCTTTAAATATTAAAAATGTTATTACTGGAGATGGAAAAGCTAAAAAAGTAGATATTCAAAAAACAGTGCAAAAAATCTTAAAAATGGAGCGTCACCCTACCCCTGATGACGCGGCTGATGGATTGGCAGTGGCTATATGCCACTCTTTTAAAATACAGTAAAAATATATTTTGTAAAGTCATTGACAAAAAAAATAAAGACTATATAATGATGTTTCTAACTAAAGAACAGGGGGTGTATATATGAATAATATTTTATTAAATATAAT
>JBBTYX010000061.1:0-5878 GCA_038078515.1 Patescibacteria group bacterium
ATTAATATTTATTTCAGATTTTAATATGAAAGAAAGAAATTCAGAAGTTAAAGAAGGCATAGTTATTTATGATGGAATTATTATAGAATCATTGCCCAATAATACATTTAGAACAAGAATAAATATTCAAGGAGATGAACGATTAATGTTGGCGCATATTTCTGGAAGAATGAGAAGAAATTTTATTAGGGTAATGCCGGGAGATAGAATAAAAGTAGAAATGAGCATTCACGATTTAACTAAAGGAAGGATAATATATCGTTATTAAGTTAAAAGATTGAAATTTTTTAAATATTTTGAATTATAAATAATGAAAGTCCGCGCGTCAATAAAAAAAATATGCCAGAAATGTCAAATAATACGCCGCAAAGGGCGTTTATTTGTTGTTTGCAAAGCAGACCCAAAGCATAAACAAAGACAAGGATAAATAAAAGGACTTAGATAATTGAATTTCTAAACAAACAAGGTTCTCAACAAATTCTTTCTGAACGAAGTGAAGTTAGAATTTGTTAGAGGTTCTAATTTGTTGTTTGCAAAGCAGACCCAAAGCATAAACAAAGACAAGGATAAATAAAAGGACTTAGATAATTGAATTTCTAAACAAACAAGGTTCTCAACAAATTCTTTCTGAACGAAGTGAAGTTAGAATTTGTTAGAGGTTCTAATTTGTTGTTTGCAAAGCAGACCCAAAGCATAAACAAAGACAAGGATAATACTAAATTAAAAAAGAAAATTTAAAAAAGAAAAAGTACAAAGGAAAACTAAAAATTATTTTAAATACAGTTTTTAATTTTAATATGTAGTTTTTACTTTTTCATTTTTAGCTTTTAAATTAACTATAATGCGTATTTCAGGAGTAGATATACCTCAAAATAAAAATATTGATATTTCTTTAACCTATATTTATGGTATTGGTATTTCTCGTTCGCATAAAGTTTTAAAACAAGCTGGTATTGATATTTTAACAAAAGTTAAGGATTTAACAGAAAAACAAGCTAATGAATTGCAAAAAATAATAGACAGCAATGGATATGAGTTAGAAGGAACATTAAGAAGAAATATTTCAGAGAATATAAAACGGTTAAAACGTATAAATTCATATAGGGGAATTAGGCACGAAAAAAGACTTCCAGTAAGAGGGCAGGGAACTAAAACGAATTCCAGAACTATACGAGGAAATGTAAGAATAACAGCTTCAGGCACTTCTTCTAAAAAATCCGCTCCATCTCCAACATAATCAATTGTCAATGAATTATTTAATATTATAAAATGGGTAAAAAACGAATAGCAAGTCAATCAAATAGCGATGCAAAAGATAAATTTAAATTGCAAGCGTCTAAAAAAGTTAAAGGCAAAAAGGTTGAAAAAGCCCGCGTTTATATTTATTCAACTTTTAATAACACTATTATTACTTTAAGCGATTTAGAAGGCAATGTTATAGCTAATTTAAGCGCTGGAAAAATCGGTTTTTCAGGAGCAAAAAGAGCGACTCCTTACGCGGCTATGAAAATCGCTAACGCATTGAGCCAAAAAATCTCTCCTTTAGGAATTAAAGAAATTGAAGTTTATGTCAAAGGAACAGGTCCAGCACGCGAAGGAGCTATAAGGGCACTTGCTAATGAAGGGTTTAATATTGTATTTATTAAAGATGTAACGCCAATACCTTTTGGAGGTCCAAGACCGCCTAAACCAAGAAGAATATAAGAACCTCTAATATTTTCTAATTCACTCCGTTCATAAGAAAATATTGAGAACCTTGTTTTTTAACTTCGTTAAAAAATAAAGAACCTTTTCAAGAACCTTTAATTATTTCTAAACTCGTTATCACTTGTTAAGAAAACATTTATAATCGTAAATTAAAAAAATATGTACAAAGGACCAAACAGAAAATTTAAAAAAAGAGAAGACATTAAAAAAGGAAAAAAAATCAGCAAATACGGAGAACAGTTGAATGAAAAACAAAAATTGCGAGCTATTTATGGCATACGAGAAAAAGTTATGAAGAATTACTTTTTAAAAAGTAAAAAAACCGGATCTTCAAAAGAAAGCAATGAAACTCTTAATTTAATTAGACTAATAGAAAGCAGATTAGATAATGTGGTTTATAGATTGGGATGGGCAGATACATTGCCTCATGCAAGGCAATTAGTAAGTCACGCGCATATTATTGTTAATGATAGAACTATAAAATCAGGGTCATATAATGTCATAGTTGGAAATAAAATTTCTATTAAAAAATCTAAAATAGAGCTTTTCCCTTACAGGCATTTAAAAACAAAATTAGCTAAAAAGATCCCGCCAATATGGCTTAAATATACATCTCCTGATAAAATGTCAGCTGAAATGATTAATAATATAGCATTTGAAGATTTTAAAGAACCAATAAATCTTTCATTAGTTATTGAATTTTACAGCAGATAATTATTAAAATTCAATTTTATTACTATGAATAAAGTAATTTCAAATTTTAATTTAGACTTTAAAACTTTTAACTTTTAACTTTTAAATATATTATGATTACATTACCCAAATCTCTAATTATAAAAGAAAAAACCAAAAATAAAGGAGTTTTTGTTATAGAAAATTGTTATCCTGGTTACGGCGTAACAATAGCCAATGCTTTGCGTCGCGTTATTTTATCATCTATCCCCGGAGGATCTGTTGTTGCTGTTAAAATAAAAGGCGCTATGCATGAATTTTCAACTTTGCCTTATGTTAATGAAAATATTATTGATATTATTTTAAATATAAAAAATCTTCGTTTTACGGTTTATGAACCAGGTATTTATGAATTATCATTAAAAGAATCTGGAGCTAAAGAAGTTAAAGCAGGCGATATTAAAGTTCCAGGAGAAATAGAAATAATTGACAAGAATTTGCCAATAGCAACATTAACTGATTCGCGGGCATCGCTTGATATGATTTTATATTTAGGTTATGGAGTTGGTTATGAAATGTCTAATGAGCATAAGGGCGATAATGATATAACTGGCGTTGGCATTATAAAAATAGATAGCACATTTAGTCCTGTGCTTGCTGTAAATTATGTTGTTGAAAATATGCGCGTTGGAGATAAAACAGATTTTAATAGAATTATATTAACTATTGAAACAAGTGGCGTTGTTCCTCCTGAAAAATGTTTATACGAAGGTATTGATATTTTGATTGATAATTTTAATTCCATTAAAAAAGAAACTGACAGCTTGTATAATAAAAAAGAGGAAATTAAAACAAAAAAAAATAAAAAATCATTTTCTGATAAAAAAGAAAAAGAAGTTAATAATAAAATTGACGAAAATAAAAATAATAAAAAACAAGCAAGCGAATCTATATCTGAACTAAAACTTTTATTAAGAGTGGAAAATATTTTAAAAGATAATAATTTAGGAACAATTAATAAATTATCTAAAACAAACGAAGAAAAATTATCTAAAATAGATGGAATAGGCTATAAAGCCATTAAAGACATTCGTCGTAAATTAGGAAAATTTGGAGTAATACTTAAATAATATGAAAAAAAGAGTGAAAGGAAAAATTTTATCCCGCACCAAATCAGTAAGAGAAGCATTATTAAATTCTTTAATGCGTTCTCTTATAATTAAAGGGAAAATCAGCACAACCGAAGCAAAAGCAAAAGCGCTTCGTCCTATTGTTGAACGTTTAATAACTCGTTTTAAAAAAGATAATAATATAAATATTATTAGACATTTAAAAAAGCATTTAGACAATAAAACAGCGCAAAAAATGATTAAAGAAATAAGCCCTAGATATAAAGACAGAAATGGAGGATATACAAGAATTATTAAACTTATTCCTCGCGAAAACGACCAAGCTAAAATGGCTATTATTGAATTTGTATGATAGAATTAGAAGATCTGCCATTAACTTTGTTAAATAAAGAACAATGAATAACAAAAAAAATACAATAACAATTGACGCGAAAGATAAAATATTAGGAAGAGTGGCTACGCAAATAGCTTCATTATTGCGCGGAAAAGATTTAGTGGATTTTGTTCCATATAAAATCCCAGACCGTAAAATAATTATTGAAAATACTGATAAAATTAAATTTAGCGGTAAAAAAACAGAGAAAAAAATATATTACAGACATACTGGATACCCAGGAGGAATAAAAGAAGAAAAACTAGCAGATTTAATAAAGCGAGACTATAAAGAGGTTATAAAAAGAGCTGTTAATAGAATGTTGCCAGATAACAAACTTCGTAAAGAAATGATGAAGAATTTAATTATACAATAAAATAATTTCGAATTCAAAATTAATTTTCATGCCAATAAAAAAAACTAAAACCAAAACAGTAAAGCCTACTCCTAAAAAAACAACCCCTTTAAAGGTTAAATATTACGAGGGCATAGGAAGACGCAAAAGTTCAATAGCTCGGGCTCGTATTTTTTTGACGCAAGAAAATACATCAAATATAATTATCAATAACAAGCAATTAAAAGATTATTTACCTGTAGCTACTCTTCAGCGAATTGTAGAAGAGCCTTTAAATAAATTAAAATTAAAAGACAAATTTAATGTTTCTATTAAAATAACAGGAGGAGGAATTTCAGGTCAAGCATACGCATCTTCTTTGGGTATAGCAAGAGCTCTTATTAAATACGATTCTAATTTAAAATCTATTCTTAAACTTCATCAGCTAACAACAAGAGATTCAAGGCAAAAAGAAAGAAAGCATATTGGCAAACATGGCGCGCGCAGGGGACAGCAATGGAGTAAGAGATAGATTTTTAATTTCCTAAATAAGCTAATGAAGATAATTTCTAAAAGCTAATTTTATGAGATATTCATGGGTAGGTCTAAGTATATTTGGAATGTGGATATTTATCGCTATTATTTTTAGTGTTAATAAAGATATAGACGCGACTTTTTTATATGTAATGGGAACTATTGTGAGCGTTGTTTTATCAATATTCGGATTTAGAAGCAGTGTTTAGATAAAATACAAATAATAAGATACTAATACTTTTAATGTTTCTAATTTTTTTAATTTTAGGAAGAACAATTTCAGTAATATTTATTGTTTTAAGATATTCTATTTTTTCAAAATGCAGTAACGATGTAAAACTTAAACTAATTTTACAGGATTTAGGAGGCGTTTTTGTAAAGTTAGGGCAGATTATGGCAATGCGCTTTGATATTTTGCCTTCAAAATACGCATATACTTTATGGGATCTTTTTGACAAAGAACCTCCTTTATCTAATGAGGAGGTTCTTTCTATATTTAAGCGAGAAACAGGAAAAGATATAAAAGAGGTGTTTGAGTACTTGGAAGAGAGTCCGATTGCTGTTGCTTCTTTTGCTCAAGTATATAAGGCAACTTTAAATGGCAATGATGTAGTTATAAAAATTCAAAAACCGGGAATTAAGTATTATATTAAAGCAGATTTAACATTTTTAAAATTTATTGCTTTTATTTTAGATATTATTGGAGTTTTAAAATCAATCACTGCGCGAGAGGTTATTATTCAGCTTGAGTATTGGCTGAAAGACGAGTTTGATTATAGAATTGAAGCCAATAACAGCCAAATCATTTATAAGCATATTAAAGAAAAACACAAATTGAAAAATGTTTTCTCTCCAAAAATTTACTGGGATTATGTTACGGAAAAAGTTTTAGTCCAGGAATTTATTAACGGATATTCAGTAAACGAGCTAATTTTGGATATTGAAAAAAACAAAGAAAAAACAGAAAAATATTTAGAACAAAATAATATAAATCTTAAAGTCGCGGCAGAGGAATTTGTAGTGGATATTATGAGGCAATATTTTGTTGATGGATTTTTCCAAGCTGACCCTCACCCAGCTAATTTATTTATTCTTCCAGGTAACAAAATTGCTTGGATTGATTTTGGT
>JBBTYX010000062.1:0-3716 GCA_038078515.1 Patescibacteria group bacterium
TTAAATCGTTTTCTTTTATTTTAATAAACTGATCTGTTTTAACAAAAACATCGCGCGTAGCAGAACCAATTGTAACTATATCATACATACTTAGTATTAAGTATATAGTATTAAGCATATAGTATCAATAGTGGAAAACTTACCTTTTAAAAAACAACCATACCTTAAAATGCCTACAAATCAACATAAAAATATCATCTTTTGCAACGATCGCACAAAAAGATGATATTAAAATAAAAATGAGTGGAAAGAATTTTGTTTTTTATTAAAAAAAGAAAAAAACAGGGGCTAAACCTTGGCAATAACTATCTCCATTTATGGAGATTTTTTAATATATATCTTTTCCCTACTCTTCAACACTAATGGCAAATAATTTTTAATTTAAGAAGTAAAACTTATAATTGCCTTTTTTATACCATCTCTATTTATCCCAAAATGCGCGAGTAAGCTTTTTGGATCGCCAGTAGAGCCAAAACTATTATTAAGCCCTAAACGCTTTATAGGCAAAGGATAATTTTCGCTTAACACCTCGGCAACAGCGCTTCCCATTCCGCCTTCTATTTGATGATCCTCTACTGTAATAACTTTCCCTGTTTTTTTAGCACTCGCGATTATAGTTTCTTTATCAATAGGCTTAATAGTATGTAAATTTATAAGCTCTACGCTTAATTCTTGATTCTCAATTCTTAATTCTTCTACGGCTTGCAAAGCCTCGTAAACTGTTATACCTGTCGCAATCAATGTAACATCGCTTCCCTCTTGTAAAACACGCGCCTTGCCTATTTTAAAAGGCGTATCAGGTTTAGTAAAAATAGGCGTTGCTCCGCGAATTAAGCGAATATATACAGGCGCTTTTAATTCATAAGCCGCTTTTACAGCAAGGCGCGCCTCATTATAATCTGCGGGCGAAAGCACAGTCATATTAGGCATTGTTCGCATAATAGCTATATCCTCGGTCATTTGGTGCGTTGCGCCATCCTCGCCAGTTGCAACTCCTGCGTGAGAAGCGCAAATAACAACAGGATTATTTGGATAAGCAATAGTTGTTCTAATAGGCTCCCAATTACGCCCCACAGCAAAAACAGAATAAGCAAAAATAAAAGGCCTCATTCCATTATAAGCTAAGCCTCCGGCAATTCCAGCCATATTCTGCTCAGCAACCCCGCACTGAATAAAGCGATCAGGATACTTTTCTTCAAAAAAATTAGCGCGCGCAGAACTTGATACATCAGCCGTTAAAACAACTATATCATCTTTTTCTGCTCCTAATTCCATAACGCCAACACCAGCTCCTTCTCTTACAGGCTTTTTTTCTAATTTTTCTTCATCTAAATAATCTTTAAGTAACATAAAAAAATTTTAATTTATGCATTATGCTGCAACTCACGCAAAGCATTGTTGCCTTGTTCCTTATTTGGCGTTATACCATGCCATTTATAATTATTTTCAAACATAGAAACTCCTTTTCCCGGAGTATTTCTAGCAATTATCATAGTTGGCTTATTCTTAACTTCAATTGCTTTATTTATAGTATTTAAAATATCCTCCATATCATTGCCATTCATTTCCATTACGCTCCAATTAAAAGCCTTATATTTATCTACTATCGGCTCTAAAGGCATTACATCTTCTACTTTTCCGTCAATTTGAATATTATTATAATCAATAATGCCAATTAAATTAGAAAGTTTATATTTAGAAGCAAACATAGCTGCTTCCCAAGTCATTCCTTCTTCTTGTTCTGCGTCGCTCATTAAGCAAAAAATATTGTAATCATTTTCCTCTCCTCGCATACGAGAAGCTAAAGCAATACCAGAGGATAAAGATAACCCTTCACCCAAAGGACCAGAAGAAGTTTCTAATCCAGGTAAAGAATGTATAGAAGGATGCCCTTCTAAACGAGTATTAAACTTGCGAAATGTTTTAAGCTCTTCTATTTCAAAAAATCCAGCGTGCGCCATGGCCGTGTAACGAATAGGGCAAATATGGCCATTAGATAAAATTAAGCGATCGCGATTAGGATTTTCAATATCTTTTGTGTCATAGCGAAGTAAATTAAAATAAAAAGCTGTAAAAATATCAGCCATACCCAAAGGCCCAGCAGTGTGCCCGCTTCCAGCTTCTACAAGCATTTTAATTAAATCCTGACGAATTATATTAGCAGTTTTTTTAAGCTCATCTATATTGTAATTAAAAGGGTTGTTCATATTTATAAACCAAAACTACATACTAAAAACATTTAGACATTGGTTTCTTGTTTCTAATTTTTGATTTGCAGTTTTGAGATTTGGTCTTTGATTTTTGATTTATCTTTCCATATCGCGCTTGCAACACTTACAGCTCCTGCTCCGCTATTTGCAATCGCATCAATATTTTCCTCATTAACTCCTCCATCAATTTCAATTATACCGTTAAATTTTTTATCGCGCAATTTTTTTACTTTTTCTAATGCCTCTGGTGTAAATTTCTGCCCGCTCCAACCTGGTTTAATACTCATTATAAGAACTAAATCAAGCTCATTTAAAAACGGAAATATATTTTCAATATCTGTCTCCATATTAACAGCAATACCTACTTCTTTTTTTCTTTCTCTTATTTTATTTATTAAGTTTTTAATTTTTGCTTTGTGGTTTTGGTTTTTAGTTTTTGGTTTTTGGTTTATTGCTTCGTAATGAAATATTATTCTCTTAGCGTTAGTATTAAGCCATTTTTCAATTTCGCTCTCTTTTACCATTAAATGAAGCTCGTAATCTACACCCCAATCAAAACTATTTATTTTATCAATATCATAAATTGTGCTGTTTTCAACAAAAACACCATCCATTATATCTAAATGAACAGTGTCCACTAAACCCTTAACTAAATTAATTTTAGCCTCAAACTCTTCAAAATCTTTTACTAATACGGAAGGATAAACTTGCATAAATATTATTTATCAATATCTTGTATTCTTTTAATGTATTTTTCCTCATTAATAGGCTCTGTTTCTAAAAATGCTTTTATAATTTTAATAGCTTGTTCTTTAGTTAAATAATCAGCAGGAAGCGCAGCCACATTAACATGGTCATGCTCTACTGCTTCTTTTGTTTGCTCTTTATTAAAAAATAGCCCTGCGCGAATACCTTTAAATCTGTTAGCAACAATTGATACGCCAATGCCAGAACCGCAAACAACAATGCCTTTGCTTCCTTTATCTTGCAAAACCGCTTTTGCCACATTTTTAGCAAATTCAACATAACTATCCTCTTTATCGTATTCGCAAGCGCATAAATCTTTATACGTTATATCATGGCTTTTTAAATAAGCCTCCAATTCCTCTTTTAATTTAAAACCGCGATGGTCAGAACCTAAATATATCATAAAATAATATTTTAAATTTATTTTATACGCTATAATAAACTCTTCAAACTCTCTATATGCTTTATAAGCATAGAACAATATCCCCATTCATTATCATACCACGAAAGAACTTTTACTAAATCGCCGTCAACAACGCGTGTCATAGTTGCGTCAACAATTGCGCCATGCGGATTTCCCAATATATCAGAAGAAACTATTGGTTCTTCAGTAACAGTTAAAATTCCTTTCCATTTATCACTTTTTGCTTCTTTTTTAAAAATATTATTTATCTCTTCTGCTGTTGTATTTTTTTTTGCAATAAAAGTAAAATCAACAATTGAACCTGAAATTACAGGAACGCGCATAGAAATTCCATC
>JBBTYX010000063.1:0-6981 GCA_038078515.1 Patescibacteria group bacterium
GGTTCTCCTAAAATTGTTATTGAACGAAGTGAAATTACAATTTTAGAGAGGTTCTCATATTTAATATTTTTTATAAGTAATTTTTCCATTCTATAAAATACTCTTTAATTTACAGAATTGTATTACGAACAGAACATCGCGAAGCGCGGCTGACGCGTAGCGTAGGAAATTTTCCAACAGGAAAATTTGCGCGTTCTGTGAGTAATGCAATTCTGTAAATTATTACCTAAACCTCTATTTGCTTATCAAGCGTAACGATTATTTTTTTAAATCCTCTTTTCTTTCCTATTGTATTTCCTAATCTCCTTTTTTTTGCTTTAACATTTAAAACATTGGATTTTAAAACTTTAACATTGTAACGTTTAATAATTTCATCAACAGCCTTTTTTTTGTCTGACTGATTATCAATCATAAAAACATATTTTTTGTTTTTAGCTAATAAGGAATTTTTTTCAGTTGTAAGTGGAGAAATAAACATAATTATGAATTTTTAACTTTATTAACTTTATTAACTTTTGCTATCCTTTCTTTTAAATTCTTTAATGCTTCTTTTGTTATAACTAAATTTTTATATTCAAGTAAAGATAGCGCGTTAACATTTTTAGAATCTAAAACAAGAGTGTTTGGAATATTTCTTCCAGCTCTTACTAAAATATCTTTTTCAACGCTATCAGTAACAATAAGGGAACTGCCTTTTATTTTCATTTCTTTTAGCCATTTATCAAATAATTTTGTTTTTGCAACTGTTATATCAATACTGTTTACAGCAATTACTTCTTTATCTTTTTCTTTTGTTTCTAAAATAACATTTATTGCCATTTTAGATACTGCGGGAGTTATTTTACCTTTAAAATTACGTTCCGAACTTGGCCCAAAAGTAACACCCCCGCCTTTCCATAAAGGAGATCTTCGTGAACCAACTCGCGCCCTGCCAGTGCCTTTTTGCCTCCATGGTTTTTTATTGCTTCCAGCAACATCTCCTCTATCTTTAGTATGGGCTATTCTGCGACGTTTATTATTTTGTAAAACGCGCATTACTTGATGTACTAAATCTGATTTCATAATAATTTCTAAATAATAATTTTCTCAATATTTTCTCGTTTTTCACTAATCTAAAAAACTAATCTCTACTTTGTTATTTCTTGCTCCTGGAATTCCTCCTTTTAAATATATTTTATTATCTTCTATTTTTACTATATCTGTTTTAAAAGTGACTTTATCATATCCCATATGTCCTGCCATTCTTTTTCCTTTTCTTGTGTGTTGAGGAAATCTAGAGCCGATTGATCCTGCTGAGCGCAAATCATGACGATGACCATGAGAAGCTGGAGAACCAGAAAAACCATGCCTTTTAACTACTCCTTGAAATCCTTTTCCCTTTGAAATGCCTGTAACTTTGACAGAAACATTTTCCTTGCATTCATCTTTATTTATTTTATCTTTTGTTTCAATCAAAGTAACAGGCACAACTGTGCCATCATCTTTAAAAACTTGTGTCATATTAAGTTTTTTACCAATAATTTTTTTCATGAGAATATTAAAACATCAAAATTAAAAGAAAAATCCGCCCTGCCGCGGAATATTCTTAACTTGTTAACTTTTTAAAAAAAAGTTAACAAGTTAATTACGCTGTTATACTTTTTACTTCTATGTCAACTCCGGTAGGTAGAGTTATATTAGTCAACGCATTAACCAATTGCGGCGTAGGTAAAAAAATATCAATTAATCGCTTATGCACTCTTACTTCATAATGTTCTTGAGAATCCTCATCAATAAAAGGCGAACGATTTACTACAAATTTTTTAATATGAGTTGGTAAAGGAAACGGTCCTGAAATATCAGAGCCATATCTATAAGCAACATCTGTGATTTTTTTAGAAGCTTGATCAATTATCTTATGATCATAAGCATTAATTTTTATCCTTAAAAATGATTTAGTTTTGTCAGTCATTGTTTTTCATTATAAAACTGTTAGCGAGTATATAACTCGCTAACAGTTTTTAGAATAACTACTTTATTATTTTAATAACAACTCCAGCTCCTACTGTGTGTCCGCCTTCACGAATAGCAAATCTTTGTTTTTCTTCAAGAGCTACTGGAACTATTAATTTAATTGTTATAATTACAGTGTCTCCCGGCATAACCATTTCCACTCCTTCTTTTAAAATAACATCTCCTGTTATATCAGCTGTTCTAAGATAAAATTGCGGTTTATAGCCTTTCATAAATGGAGTATGTCTCCCGCCTTCTTCTTTAGACAAAACATAAATTTCAGCTTCAAATTCAGTATGAGGAGTTACGCTTCCAGGTTTAACCAAAACTTGTCCTCGTTCAACATCTTCTTTTTTCAAACCTCTAAGAAGTATTCCAGCGTTATCTCCTGCGCGTCCCTCATCAAGAGATTTATTAAACATTTCAACTCCTGTTACAGTGGTTTTTTGAGTAGCGCGAATACCAACAATTTCTATTTCTTCTCCAACCTTAATTAAACCGCGCTCAATTTTACCAGTAACAACAGTGCCACGTCCTTCAATACTAAATATATCTTCTACTGGCATTAAGAATGGTTTATCAATATCTCGTTTTGGTTCTATAACTTTTTCATCAACAGTATCAAGTAATTGATAAATTGGTTTTAGAGCTTCATCATCAATGCTTGTAGCTTCTATTGCTTTTACTGCTGATCCGCGAACAATAACAGTATTTGCGCCGTCAAATTCGTATTTAGTTAATAATTCTCTAATTTCTTCTTCTACTAATCCTATTAACTCTTCGTCTTTTACTTGGTCAATTTTATTCAAAAATACAACAATATAAGGAACGCCTACTTGGCGAGCTAAAAGAATATGCTCTCGCGTTTGAGGCATTGGGCCGTCAGTAGCAGAAACAACTAAAATAGCTCCGTCCATTTGAGCTGCTCCTGTAATCATATTTTTAATATAGTCAGCGTGACCTGGAGCATCAATATGAGCGTAATGACGTTTATCAGTCTCATATTCAACATGTGCTAAGTTAATTGTAACTCCACGCTCTTTTTCTTCTGGAGCGCTGTCAATTTCATTAACAGCTCGCTCTTTTACATTTGGATTCTTTAAATGAAGAGCGTGCAAAATAGCCGCTGTTAAACTTGTTTTTCCGTGATCAACATGCCCAATAGTGCCTATATTAACATGCGGTTTAGTTCTTTGAAATTTTTCTGCCATAATTAAAAAAAATAACACATCAAATCAATGGTTTTGGTTTGATATATTTAAAGTTTAAATTTATTAAATTAATATTTGCTTAATAATTTAAGTATATCGTTTTTCAAAAAAAAGTCAAGCACCTATTATAAATACAAAGTTATATTTTATTTTTGAAAATTTAAATTACTATTTATTTGCTTTTTATCTCTTCCGCAATATTTGCTGGCACGCGCTCGTATTTTAAGAATTCCATTGAAAACGACCCGCGCCCTTGAGTTAAAGATCTAAGTTGCGTAGCATATCCAAACATTCCTGACAAAGGCGCTTGGGTTTGAATAACTTTAATCTTTTCTCTATCTTCAACCTCGTTAATCTGCGCTCTCTTAGAATTTAAATCGCCAGTAACATCGCCAAAATACTTTTCTGGAACATTTACTTCTAATCTCATTATTGGTTCTAAAAGCACTGGTCCGGCTTTTTTAGCAGCTTCTTGAAAAGCCATTGACGCTGCTATTTTAAAAGCTGCTTCAGATGAATCCACATCATGATATGACCCGTCAAAAACAGTAACTTTAACATCAACCATTTGATAACCAGCTATAACGCCTTTGTCAATTGCTTCTCTTACTCCTTTTTCAACAGCTGGAATAAATTCTTGAGGAATAGTCCCGCTTTTAATAGCATTCACAAATTTAAAACCTTGTCCGCTATCTTGAGGCTCTACTTTAAGTTCCACATCGCCATATTGTCCTCGTCCTCCGCTCTGCTTAATATATTGTCCGCGCGCTTCTGCTTCTTTTGTAATTGTTTCTCTGTAAGCTACTTGCGGCTTGCCAATAGTAGCGCTTACTTTAAATTCGCGAAACAATCTATCCACAATTATTTCCAAGTGAAGTTCGCCCATTCCAGAAAGTATTGTATCGCCTGTTTCATGATCAACTTTCATTTTAAAAGTAGGGTCTTCCATTGCCAAACGGTGAAGCGACATAGATAGTTTTTCCTGATCAGTTTTAGTTTTAGGTTCTACTTTAATAGATATTACTGGCTCTGGAAAAATAATATTTTCTAATATAATAGGTTTCTCTATATCGCATAATGTATCTCCAGTAGTTGTTTTTTTAAGACCTATTACTGCCGCAATATCTCCTGCGCAAACCTCTTGTATTTCTTCTCGTTTATTAGAATGCATTCTAACCAACCTGCTAATACGCTCTTTCTCGCCTGTTGTAGTATTTAAGGCGTAACTTCCGGCTTTTAATAAACCTGAGTAAATTCTAATATAAGTTAATGTTCCAATAAAAGGGTCATCAGCTATTTTATAAGCAAGCGCTGCAAATGGCTCTTCATCGCTTGCTTCGCGAATAATTTCTTTTCCGCTTTTAGGATCAACCCCTTTAATCGATGGAACATCTATTGGCGAAGGCAAATAATCAACAACAGCGTCTAATATAAGCTGGACGCCTTTATTTTGAAGCGCTGTTCCTGTAAATATAGGTATAACTTTACCAGCGATTACAGCTTTTCTTAGGGCTTGTTTTAATTCCTCTTTACTTAAAACATTTCCTTCTAAATAACTCTCCATTAATTTTTCATCTTCTTCTACAATTCGCTCAATCATTTTATTTCTAAGCGCTTTTGCTTTATCTTTTAAATCTTCAGGAATATTTTCGCGCTTAATTGTTTCGCCGTGATCCCCTTCAAAATAAACCGCTTTTTCATCCATAAGATCTATTACGCCTACAAAATCCTTTTCCACGCCTATTGGCCATTGCATTAATACAATATTATCAGTTAAACGATCGCGAATAGATGCGACTGATTTTTCAAAACTAGCTCCCATTCTATCAAGTTTATTTATAAAACAAATTCTTGGCACATTATATTTATCAGCTTGTCTCCATACTGTTTCAGATTGCGCTTCAACTCCGGCAACGCCGTCAAAAAGAACAACTGCGCCGTCTAACACGCGAAGAGATCTCTCTACCTCAACTGTAAAATCAACATGCCCGGGAGTGTCAATAATATTTATCCTATTTTTTTGCCAAAAACAAGTTGTTGCCGCAGATGTGATTGTAATGCCTCGTTCTCTTTCTTGTTCCATCCAATCCATTATTGCCTCGCCTTCATGAACTTCGCCTATTTTATGCGAAATTCCAGTGTAAAATAAAATTCGCTCTGTAAAAGTTGTTTTACCAGCGTCAATATGAGCTATAATTCCTATATTTCGCGTGTCTTTAAGTTGATATTCTCTCATAGTTTATAAAAAATTAAAATTATTAAATTTTAAAACAAAAACAAACTAATATTCAATGCATATATAGTTTGTTTGGAAATTAAAGAAAAAATACGCCACCAAACCTACCATGATAGATAAGCAAAAGCGCGGTTAGCTTCAGCCATTCTTTCTACATTATGTTTAATTTTAATAGCTTCTCCTTCTTCATTGTAAGCCGCTATAAATTCATCAGCTATTTTTTGTATCGCGCTCTTACCTTTTTTACTTTTTATTGCCTGTAAAATCCATATCATAGCTAAAAATTTTTTTCTTTCTCCTGTAACTGGACATGGAACTTGATAGTTAGCTCCGCCTACTCTTCTTGATTTAACTTCTACTTGAGGAGATATATTTTTCAAAACTTTAGAAAAAATCTCCATAGGTGGTTTTTTTATTTTTTGTTCAGCCAAAGCAAGCGCATCGTAAACAATTCTACGCGCTGTTTCTTTTTTACCGCATTTCATCACATGATTAATAAATTTTTCCAAAACAATGCTATTATATTTTGGATCAGATTTTATCTCACGCTTTTTTACTTTATTTATCGCCATATTTTAAATTATTAGCCTGCAAATAATTTCTATAAGTATTAAAATTTAATTCTTTGGACGCTTAGCTCCGTATTTAGAACGAGCGTTTTTACGTTTATCAACTCCTCCAGCGTCAAGCACTCCGCGAACAATATGATACCTTACTCCCGGCAAATCTTTAACCCGTCCTCCGCGAACCAAAACAACAGCGTGTTCAGCTATATTATGTCCTATTCCAGGAATATAAGCTGTTATTTCCATTCCATTGCTAATTTTTACTTTAGCTATTTTACGCAAAGCGGAATTTGGCTTTTTAGGAGTCATAGTAGCTACGCGCGTAACAACTCCTCTTTTAAAAGGAGCTGTATCTTCACGCGATTTATTTAATAAACTATTAAAACCTTTTCGCATTGCTATGGATTGCGATTTATTTTTTTGCTTTTTTCTATGCGTTTTTACTAATTGATTTATTGTAGGCATAATATTAAAACAAGAACTTAAAAAACTTTTTTAAGTTCTTAATTAAGATACAAAATTATTTCATTAATGTCAATACTATGTATAAGTCCATTATTGATTACGCAATGCAAAAATATCCTCCGAACTATAAATTTACTTACCACAAAAATGAAATCACAAAAAACCACATTGTTTATAAAAAGAAATAATTTCTTTGTCTTCTAAAATAGAATCTATCTTTTTTTCTTGTGCTGGGAATTTAGCAAGCATTTTATTCCGTAGCAACATCTCGCCTCCTGAACGTTCCGATGTTTTTCGTGTACGCGCGGCATCAACAAAATCAACCATTGCCACATTTAAAATAGCATCTTCAACCCTTTGGCGCAAATTATGGTTATTTTTCACAAAATCAGGCCAATCCGTCTCATTAACTCCGTATCCTTTTTCACCATGAATGTGATGCCCCCCAACAATAAGAGCTGTTAACGCATAATCGTTTTTCAATTTCAACCAACCTTTAAGCGCGTGTTCC
>JBBTYX010000064.1:0-1383 GCA_038078515.1 Patescibacteria group bacterium
CTTTTTTCCATATTCCTTTTCGACTCTTTTGGCTGACTTGATAGCACCTCTCCAGATACTTTTTTTTGTTACATCCTGCGTTGAATATTCTGGCTTCCAATTATCAACAAGCAGGTGCTCCCCGTTTTTTATTCCTTCTTTTAGAACCAAGTAGCAACGGTTATACCAAACTTTGTCGCAAAATTCCCCTTCCGCTTCGAGTGCGGATTTTATATTGCGCAACTTTGATTCCATTGGTGTCAATTTTATTTTTTTCATAACTTTTAATTTTTTTAATT
Organism: Patescibacteria group bacterium; assembly: GCA_038078515.1. GTDB lineage: Bacteria > Patescibacteriota > Minisyncoccia > 2-01-FULL-47-10 > JBBTYX01 > JBBTYX01. Next base: position 279 of record JBBTYX010000064.1, read on the forward strand.
AATTACTAATAATCTTTTATCGACCTAAAATTTATAAAGAGGCAGATATAACGTGTGTCAATAGAGTTATCCACAGTAAAAAACACCTTTGTTTTAGGTGTTTTTGCAATTTTTATACTTTGCGTAAAAAGGTATTAAAAAAGTTTTGTGGAATATTTCACAAGAGAGCCTTATTTAAAGACATATATTATTTCCACAATTATTTTTCCGTGGATTACATCATTAATTGGTATCCTGCCCCTCTTACATTTTTAATTATTCTATCTTTTTCTATATTTTCTAGTAGCCCTGATCCAATTATTTTTCCCAATAAATAACTTATGGCGCTTCTAGCAACTTCTTCCTTTTTTCCCTGACTATTATTTCTAAAAGATGTATGTTCAATACCTTTATGTTGCGCGCAAATATCAAAAATGTCGTTGTATGAGAGAATTTCTTCACTTTCTTTTATGTCCCTCAATTTAGCAAGTATGGTCTGTCCAGTGGCGTTTAAAACAACGCCTGTAGCAAGTCCAACATAAGACAAAACATTACCGGCTCCGGTTTCAAAAAGACTCGTATGATTTTTTAGCCTCTTTATTATAAATGATCGCAACAGATCGCTGTCAATTCCAAAAATTTTTACAGACAAACCGTCATCGGAGTAATCCAATTTTATATCATCTCTGTTTACAGGATTATTGCTATTTTTAACATAAAATCCTCGTATTTCTTCAACTAATTCCTCCGTATGTTCTTTAGGTGTTTGTTCTGTGCTGAATTCGACTACATTGTTATTTTCTATATCAGAAAGATTAAATGATATAGGTAAGCTAAAACCTCTAACTTCCGTTAATCTAATTTGTAATAATCTTTTAGTAAACCAATCAAGTTCTGCTTCAAAGTTTTTTAGCATATACTTTTTATATTATAACTCCTGCGAAATTTCTAAAGCTTCGTCTGCGTCAAGCACGGTTTCGTCAATAACCTCCTGTAGCTTCTCGGCTTCTTCAAGGTTTAAATCGTTTTCTTTTGCAATTTCAAATGTTTCGTCGTCCATAATTTATGTTTTATTTAATATTAGCTTTTAGTTTCTCCCCCCTCTTTGTCGATTACAATGTCTGTG
>JBBTYX010000065.1:0-2831 GCA_038078515.1 Patescibacteria group bacterium
AAAATTGTTTTGCTTAATTTAAACTGATTAAGACGGTATAAAAAATAAGATTGGTCTTTTGTTTCATCAACTCCTTTAAGCAAATGATATGTCGGTAACTCGGTTACCGATTGTTTAATTCGCGCGTAATGCCCTGTTGCGACAAAATCCGCGCCTAATTTTAAAGCCTTATTTAAAAACACCCCAAATTTAATATATTCATTGCATAATACATCGGGATTAGGAGTAATGCCCGCTTTAATGCCAGCAATAAAAGGCGCTAATACTTTTCTCTTGTATTCTTGTTCAAAATTAAGAGTATAAAATGGTATTTTAAGTTTTGTTGCTACACTGCGAGCGTCTTTTTGGTCTTCTTTTACATTGCAAAATGGACCTTGAGACCAATTTTTCATAAAAACAGCTATTACATTAAAACCTTGTTTTTTAAGTAATAAAGCTGTTACAGAAGAATCCACTCAACCAGAGAGCATTACAAAAACTTTTTTCTTCATAAAAATCACATTAGCTTAGCGTGGTCAGAAGCTTAGCGGGGTCAGACCCTGCTAAACTTGTTAGGCAAAATAATAATTAATTTTTATCAAGCGCTTTTTTTAAAGCGTTTTGTAAAGACGCGCTACCTTTATTATTAGCGTCTTTTTTTTCAAAAATTTCATTTTTTTGAATTTCTTTATTCAAATCTTCTTTTTTCTTCTTAAAAGGTCTTTTTATTTCTATTCCTTTTATTTGCAAATAATGCTCTAAATTTTTAATTTCGCTGTCTTGTTTCATTTGACGAAATTCTTTTAAATGTTCTTTACATAAAACAGGCCTAATTCCATCAGGTTTAAAACTAACTTTAATAGCTTCTTTTCCAACCCAACACTGAGAAAAATAACTTAATCCATTAGAATTAGGACTTTGTTTTGTATTTTCATTGCTTTTATCAACCTGTATAGCGGAAATATCGTGTATAGGCTTTCCGCCAAAACCAATTCCTAAACTTTTAAAATCTGAACTATATCTAGCGCTTATAATTGGCTTATCCGGATATTCTTTAGAAACAGAAATAGACTCTTTTTTACTTTCATTTCTTAAAGGCGCGCGCTTTTCTTGTTTTACTTCTTCTTCTTCATATTCCTCTGCTATTCCAGACATTTTAGATATTTCTTTTTCAACTTCTTTTACTGGCATTGCGTATATTTTGCGAGAAGAAATTAATACTTCCTTGCCATATCCATAATTAGTTCCAGTGCTTGAAGGAGGGAGCGATGTCGCTGAAAAAGGATCAGATGCCACGCCATTAATCATTAATCGCAAATACATATTATATTTAGCTAAATTAACCAAATCAAACACAGAAAAAAATGGCAAAAATTCTTTTTCTAATACTTCAGCGTCAATATTGCCAATTCTAAAAACAATCATTGTGCCAATATTACCTAATACAGCTGCTTTAACTTCATCGCCAAGTTGCTCCATATATTGATGCGCGAGTATCAAATTTAAACGATATTTTCTTGCTTCAGATAAAATATCAGCAAAAGACTCTGTTGCAAAATTTTGAAACTCATCAACATATAAATAAAAATCTTTGCGGTTTTCTTCTGGAATATTAGCGCGCTCCATAGCTGCTAACTGAATTTTTGTAATAAGCATAGCGCCTAAAAGAGCTGAATTATCTTCTCCTACTTTTCCTTTGGATAAATTAAGAAACAATATCTTGCTATCGTTCATAATATCCTCAATATCAATTGTGCTTTTCTTTTGCACTACTATATTTCTTATTAAAGATTGCGAGAGAAATTGTCCAACTTTGTTTTGAATAGGAGCAACTGCTTCGCTTCTGAATTGCGGACTATAATTAGCGAATTCTTGAATCCAAAACCCCTTAACAACAGGGTCTTTAACTTGATTAACTATATTTTCCCTAAACTGTTTATCAGAGAGCATTCTTTGAATATCTAAAAGAGTACTTCCCTGCACTTCTATAAGAGCATATATACAATTGCTTAAAATATATTCCATGCGAGCTGACCAAACATTTTCCCAAATTTTAGTAAAAACAGACATTAAGCCAGAAGCTACTAAATGCTTATATTTAGGATTTTTTACTTGCAACACATTAAATCCTACTGGAAATTCTACATCTGTAGGGTCAAAATATATAACATCTTTTATCCGTTTTTCCGGTATATAATCAATTAATTTTTCAACCATATCTCCGTGAGGGTCAACAACACAAACTCCTTTTCCGCGTTCAATATCTTGAATAACCATATTCTCCATAGTAACAGTTTTACCCATACCGGTTTTACCAATTAAATACATATGCCGACGTCTATCATCGGTTTTAATGCCAAACTTTTTTTGCTCATTTCTAAAATTTGTTTTTCCAAAAATTGTAATATCAGACATAAGTAAATTAAAAGTTTAAATTTAAAGGTTAAAAGTTGAAAGTTAAAAATTGAAAGTTTATAAAGTTTTAATTGTTGAAGGTCATATCTCTGCTAAATTCTAAATTTTAAATCAAAGGATCTCCTGCATCTTCATTTTCTTGTTTTTCTTTTTTTCCAGATTCTTTCCCTAAAGAAACTAATATTTCCTTTTCGCTATCGCTTTTTACCTCTTCTTTAATCAAATTTTCCTCTTCTTTTTCTTTGCGCGCTTTTTCTTCTTCAATTTTTTTAAATTCTTCTAATTGAACAGCGTATTTTTTGCGACTTAACTCAATAATTTGCTTTTTATAAGATTCATGGTCTGGTTTTATTACTGACAGAGTTTCCGCTGAAAACGGATCAAATGCTTCTCCATCAATTGTCATTTTAATATAAAATTCCTGCATACACAAATTT
>JBBTYX010000066.1:0-1061 GCA_038078515.1 Patescibacteria group bacterium
TCTCTAGAATTTTTGTTTGAATTCATGTTTGTGCTGACTAACCCTGGATTCCCGATCGGAGTCGGGAATGACAATAAGAATTTAAGCCCCCTTTAACAAAGGGGGTGCGGGGGATTTTTAGGTTGTAAGCGGCAGAAAGTTTCTGATTGCAAAAAAGCTCCACAGCCCTTTCGGGACTATGGAGCTAGCGGGTGTTAGTAGAATTAATCTCGTTGATGGATGGTGCTTTCTTTTGGATTTACCCCAAACATTATTGAGGCGCGTGTTTTCATTGGCAGATTTACTAAATATGTTTTATTTTCTACAACGATTATCTGTTCATCTCTTTCTTTTCCACAAATTTCTACTGCTTTGTTAATAGCCTTAGTAACATCATCTGAAAATTTATCTAAAAAGACTTGCTCAGTAATCGAATCCCCCGGCTCTAATAACTCTTTTATATTTTCATTGCACAAAAGCTCAGCTTTTCCACCATTGTTTATATGCAGATTTAGTTTTTCTTCGTTAACATTCTGAATATTATATGTTATTTTTAATCTTTCAATAAATTCCTCTTTACTTAGTGGTGCTGCAACTCTACTATCTTTTATTTCCTCTAAATATTTATTCCAAAGGTTTTCGAAGTATTTTTTTGCATAATTTTCTAATTCTAAAATTTCTTCATCAGTTTTTTCTTCTCTGGCTCTTTCTGATAAATACAAAGATTTTGTCTCTTGTTTTTGGATCGTTTCTCTAATTTTTTCTAAAGATATTTTATCTTTCATCAATGCTTCAATTTGTGCTTTTAAATCAGCAATTTCATTATCTTTATTTTTTATAATATCTTTTAAGTTTTCATATTTTTGGGCAATATCAACATTCATTTCCTTCTTTATTTTTTCTATCTGCTCCTTTGTTAACTCAAGTCTATCCTCTTCAAGGGCATAGCCTGAACCCTCTTTTATTAATTCTGCATCAGATAAGGTTCTTTCCTTTTTGATTTTTGCCTGTTCCTCCGGCGTTGGTTGATATGGTTTTTCAAATCCCATAGTTTTATTATCTACAAAATATAAACTTTTGCA
>JBBTYX010000067.1:0-2872 GCA_038078515.1 Patescibacteria group bacterium
TTTTTCTTAATTGGATCATTAATAGTTATTTTCTCGTCTCGTATATAATTTTGCGACAAAAGCTCATTAATGTCTTTTGGATTCATTGCTCCAATATGCATAGCTATTTCATAAGCTAAATTTTGAAAATCCGCATTTTTAGCAACAAAATCTGTTTCGCAACTAATTTCTATTAGGGCGCCGGTTTTTTTATCGCTATGTATATAAGAAGATATTATTCCCTCAGAAAGTTCTTTTTCTAATCTTTTTTTAGAAACTTTATCAGCGTGTTTAGTAAAAATAATTTCTTTAGCTTTATCAATATCATTATTTGCTTCAGTTAACGCTTCTTTACAAGCTATTATTGATACGCCTGTTTCAAAACGCAATTTTTTTAATGATTCTAAATTCATAATAATTTAACAATATATTTAAATATTTAAATCAATTTTCAATTATTAGTTACTATTCATATTTTTACTTTAATACTTTTTTTACCTTATCTAGTATGTAAACTATTGAACTCATAGCGTCATCATTAGCTGGGATTGGATAATCAACTATATTAGGGTCAACATTAGTATCAATAATAGCAACTACTGAAATACCAGAGCTTTTAGCTTCTTTAATAGCTAATTTATTATGATGCGCGTTAACAACAAAAATTATGTCTGGCAAACGCTCCAAATTCTTAATACCGCCCCACTTAATTAACATCTTTTCATATTCTTTTTCAATTTGCAAACGTTCTTTTTTAGTGTAATTATCAAATTCTCCCTTTTTTTTCTTGTCTTGTAATTCAGAAAATCCTTTTAATCTTTTAGTGACTTCTTTAAAATTTGTAAAAGTGCCTCCTACCCATTTATTAACTACATATGGCATTTCAACGTCTATGGCTAATTTTTTAACTAATTCGCGTTCTGGCCCTCTTGTGCCTACAAATAAAACTGTCTTTTTTTCTTTAAATTGTTCTTTTAAAAAATTTAAAGCTTCCTGTAATTTTTCATAAGTTTTATTTAAATCAAAAATATGAACATTATTTGAAATGCCGTGCAGATAAGGCTTAATGTGGGGATTCCATTTAGAGGAACGGTGCCCAAAATGAAGTCCTGCCTTAAACATAACTTCTATTTCTTTTTCTTTTTCATTTTCTTTAGCATCAACAATATTGTCATTTTTTATAACTTTTTTTGTTACTTTTTTAACTGCTTTTTTTTCTTTTTTTGTGGTCTTTTTTATTAACATGTAATATAAATTTAAAAATTAAAATATTATAAATGAAAAACAAAATAGAAGAATTAAAAAATTCTTTAATTTAAATAATGAACAGTTTTTTCATTTTTCTCTTTTAATTTGTAACATAGCCTTGCAAAAATTGCAAGTTTATGCTAAATTTAAACTGTTATGAAAAAAATTCATCCTAAAAAACAAATCATTAAGGCTACTTGTGCTTGTGGAGATACATTTAATATTACTTCTACAAAAAAAGAAGATATACATTTAGATGTTTGTTCTAATTGCCATCCAGCATATACTGGCATAAAAAAGAATTTAGATTCTACTGGACAAGTGGAAAAATTCAAAGAAAGAATGAAAAAAGCGCAAAAAAAGAAAAAATAAAAAAGAATAAAGAATTTTGTTTTTTATTAAAAAAATAAAAAACGCAAAGTATATTTTATTGAGCTTTATTAATTTTTATGCTTTGCGTTTTATTTGCGAGCGAAGCGAGCAACAAGATTATCAATTATTTTTTAACGAGCGTAAGCGAATTTAGAAATAATTAGATGTTCTTATTTTTTATTTATGTTTTTGAGTTTTGTGTATTTTAAAAAACAATCATGAATTTACAAGAACTTAAAAAAAGAAAAGATGAGCTTGGAGCTATGTTTTCTGATCCACTTATTATATCTAATGCTGATAAAATTAAAGCTGTGTCTCAAGAATATAATGAAATAGCAAAAAAAATAAGTGTAATGGAAAAAACAAGCGCGAATAAAGATAGTTCAAATAAAGCTATTATGGAGATAAGAGCAGGGGCTGGCGGCGATGAGGCCGCTTTATTTGCGAGCGAACTGCTCAGAATGTATCAATTATTCGCTGAAAAAAATAATTTTAATATAAAAATAATTGATGAAAACAAAACAAGCATAGGCGGATATAAAGAAGTTGTAGTGGAAATAAATGGCAAAGAAATTTACTCTATTCTTAAAAACGAAAGTGGAACACATAGAGTGCAACGAATTCCAGGAACAGAAAAAAACGGCAGAATACACACATCTACCGCTACTATTGCAGTGCTTCCTCTTGTAGAAAATGTGCAAATAGATATAAAACCAGAGGAATTAGATTATGAAATAGCTAAATCAGGCGGTCCAGGCGGGCAAAATGTTAATAAGAGAATGACTGCTGTGCGACTAATACACAAACCAACAGGAATTGTTGTAAATTCGCAAAATGAAAGATCATTGGACCAAAACAAACAAACCGCTTTAAAAGTTCTAAAAGCAAAGTTATTTAAAGTTAAACAAGAGGAACAGGATAATAAATTAGAAAGCGAAAGAAAAGAACAAATAGGCACTGCTGACCGTTCAGAAAAAATACGCACTTATAATTTTCCTCAGGATCGCTTAACTGACCACCGCATAAACAAAACTTGGCATAACTTACCAAGTATAATGCAAGGCAATATAGAGGAAATAATTAAAACAACAAATAACGAGTTATAATTAAAAAAATTAAATATATTATTTATAAAAATCACAACTATTATCTAAATCCTAAAATTAATTTAGTTGTGATTTTATTATAGATTTTACATCCATAACTCTACTTCCATAAAAACTATAAGCAGGATTATTCCATCTGCTTCCAGCGAAATAAATCATTGCCGCTT
>JBBTYX010000068.1:0-1788 GCA_038078515.1 Patescibacteria group bacterium
TTATTGCGAGTGAAACGAGCAACAAAAATACTTAATATTTTATTGCGAGTGAAACAAGCAACAAAAATACTTAATATTTTATTGCGAGTGAAACAAGCAACAAAAATTCTTAATCTTTTATTATTTAAATATTCTCTAATTGCTCTGCTATTTTGTCGCTTTCTTTTTCAGCGTTGCTTTTATTGCGAGTGAAACGAGCAACAAAAATACTTAATATTTTATTGCGAGTGAAACGAGCAACAAAAATTCTTAATCTTTTATTATTTAAATATTCTCTAATTGCTCTGCTATTTTGTCGCTTTCTTTTTCAGCGTTGCTTTTATATTTATTCCATATTCTTTCATCCCAAATTTCTATATGGTTATACAAGCCAGTTACTACCACTTTTTTTTCAAGATAAGCGTATTTTCTCAAATAGTCTGGTAATAAAATTCTTCCCTGCGAGTCAAGTTTTACCTCCATTGCTCCGGCTAATTTTAATCTTGCAATAGCCCTGTTATTTTTTTTGCTCATAGGCAAAGCTGATACTTTTTCAGCTTCTTTTTGCCATTCAGGCATAGTATAAACAATTAAACAATTATCAAAACCGCGTGTAACAACCACTCCTTGTTTTAATGAAGGTTTAAATTTAGCTGGAACAGCCATTCTGCCTTTCTCATCAATAGAATGAGAAAATTGTCCTATAAAATTATCCATATAAATAAGAACATCTAATTTATTCTAAATCTACGCTTACTGCATTCGCTACATTGCTTCGCAATAACGCTTTGCTCATTAAGAATAAATTGATAACCTTGTTGTTCGCTTTATTCACAATTAAAAGTTATTCACAATTAAGATTAGTTTTCCCCACTTTTATCCACATTCCTCCATAACGCTTTTATTATATGCCACCATTCACCAAAACGCAATAGTTTTTAAGTGAAAGCCCTTACTACAAAGGCTTTTACTGAATTTTTTATATTATGTTTTATAGCTTTAAAAGCGTTTATTATTAATCTCAATTATAAATTTTTTAATAAAATGGCTAAGTATAAACAAAAAAACGCAATTTTATAAAAAATCACGTTTGTGGAAAAGTCAAAAACATGGAACATAAAACATTAAACCTAAAACAAGGAACATCAAAAATTTTAAATACCTAAGCCGATTTTTCTCTTAATTTCATATAATTTTTTATTAGCTATCACTTTAGCTTTTTTAGCGCCGTTTTCCAAAATATCATTTATTTTATTCTCATTTTTTCGCAATTTATAAAATTCTTCTTGGATTGGAGCCAAAAATTTAATTATTACTTCTGCTAAATCGTGCTTAAACTCGGAATAATATTTTCCTTTGTATTCATTTTCTAATTCTTTCACGCTTTTGCCAGAAGATAAGCTATAAATTGTTAGTAAATTAGAAATAGCTGGCTTTTCTTTGCTAAACAAAATTTCTGAACCAGAATCAGTAACAGATTTTTTAATTTTTTCTCTAATAACATCAGGCTCATCTAAAAGCCCTATATAATTTAATGGAGATTTAGCTGATTTAGACATTTTATAGCTTGGATTATCAAGTCCCATTATACGAGCGCCCATTTTTGGAATATAAATATCAGGTACTGTAAAAATATTTCCATACAGTCCATTGAAACGCTCTGCAATATCGCGCGTATATTCTAAATGCTGTTTTTGGTCATCCCCTACTGGGACTAAGTCAGTATTATATAATAAAATATCAGCTGCCATTAAAACAGGATAACTCATTAAACCTAAATTAATATTGGCTTTATTTTTTAAAGATTTA
>JBBTYX010000068.1:1888-5028 GCA_038078515.1 Patescibacteria group bacterium
TCTTTATTATTTTTAAAAGATTTATCTTTATTATTTTTAAAAGATTTATCTTTATTATTTTTAAAAGATTTATCTTTATATTGAGTCATTTTCTCCATTTGCCCAATTCCAGTTTTAGTACTTAAAATCCATGCGAGTTCTGAGTGCTCCGCAACATCTGATTGCACGAAAATAATTGATTTATTAGGATCAATTCCGCAAGATAAATAAAGAGTTGCTGTGTCAAAAGTATTTTTTCTTAAAATTTCAGGATTTTGATGCACGGTTATAGAATGAAGATCAACAATACAAAAAATTGTTATTTCTTTACTTTGCAATTCTATCCAATTTTTAATCGCGCCAAAATAATTTCCAATATGCAAATTTCCAGTAGATTGAATACCGCTAAAAATTGTTTTTTTCATAAATTTAATCAGTTAAAAAATTTATAATTAATTTTATCATTAAATCTTTTTGTTTTGTATCGCTCTTTGCTATTAAAAGCGCTAACGCCACAAGCATATTATCATTTATTTTTCGCTCCCCGTTTTTCTTAAGTAAAAAATTGTTTTTTGCTAAAAATACTATGAATAAAAACGAACCAACTCGCTTATTGCCGTCAATCAAAGCATGATCTTTAATAATAAAATATAACAAATGCGCTGCTTTTTCTTCAATACTTTCGTAAAAATCTTTTCCTTTAAAATTTTGATACACATTTCCAATTATCCCGGAAATGCTGTTTTTTTCACGCTCAACTCCAAATAAATTACTTGCTTCTCCTTTGCTAATTAAATCTTGTTTTAAAACTTCTATTGCTTTTAATGAGTCTTCTGGAGTAATTTTATATTTTGAAACTGATTTTTTAACAGGAATATCTAATTTTCCTTTATCATATTTATAAAACAAAAGCCAAGAATTAGAATAATCTGTAATAACCTTTAAAAGTCCTTTTGCTTCGCTACTTGTTAATTCCTTTGTTTCAATTGTACGCTTAATCAAACCTACTGCTTGTTCAAATTCGCTAAGTCCCTGTTCTTCTAATCTCTTCTTATTCAAAGAAAAACCGTGAATTAAGTAATTTTTAAGAACAGAGCTTGCCCAAATTCTAAATTGAGTAGCATAATTGGAATTAATTCTATAACCAACAGATATAATTATATCAAGATTATAAAAATCCATTTGTCGTAATTTGCCGTCAGGAGCAACCTGTGCAATTTTTGCACAGGTTGATTTTTTATCTAATTCTTTTACTTTATAAACATTCTTAATATGCTTTACAACACCTGTTCTATTAATATTAAATAAATCAGCAATCTGGTGCGCGTTAAGCCAAACTGTTTCATTTTCCAATTTAACCTTAAGCGATGTTTTACCATCGCGCGATGTATAAATTGCTATTTCGCCTTTATTTTCATTTTTAATATTTTGTTTTAATTCACGCGCCATAAATTATTATTGTAACAAATTTTACAAAATTTCGCCAACATTATTAAAACAGCTTGCCGTAAAATACGGCAAGCTGTTTTGCCAATCTAAAAATAGCTAATTAGCCTGCAACTTTAAATCATCAATTAATGCTATATGTTTTCTTTTAAGAATATTTCTTACAAAACGATCATAAATATTGTAACGATAAGTAAATTCCGATGTATTCATTAAAGTATAATTTATTTCTTGTCCAACATCAGCTTCTAATTCTTTAACGACTTTTTCAAATTTCTTATTATCTATGTCGTCAGCAACTACAAAAAAATCAATATTTACAGCTCCCTGATTCAAAAACACGCCCTGTAAAATAGCTAAGCGAATTATTCCAGCTTCTTTAAGATCTTTAATCAATGCATCAGTGGAAGTTGGAAAAATTTTTAAACAAAAATCTCGTAACTCTTCATAATTGCGAAAATTAGAATTTATTCCATATACTATGCTCGCGCTATCTTTATTGGATGATTTTTGAACTATTCCAACACGCTCTAAATCATCAATAAAAGAAGCAGTTGTATTATAATTTTGATTTATAATTCTAGCTATCTCACCTAATTTAAAAGCTTGCGAAGGATGTCTTAATATAAACCTAAGAGCGCGAGCTTTGGTTTCAGAACCTAATACAGTGTCTAATATTTTTTCTTTTGTTCTTATCATATGCGTTATACTTTATAAACTTTTACGTATTAAATGACATAATAATTTATAATTAGTTGAAAGTCAATATTAAAATACTTGCAGAATTATGAAAAAAGTGTAAAATGAATTTAATATTATGACAATATTAAGTAAAAAACAACTTATTATTCAAGGAGCAGGAAGATTTGAAATATTTGGATATCAGCCAGATAATGTATCTAAAAATAAATGGGGTTATTTATATATTATAGGAGGAATAAATAAACCAATTCTTTCATCAAATCCTAATTTTTATCTTTTAAATTCAATTGCTTCTATATTAAAAAAAGAATATTACGCTAATTATTATGAAAATCCGGGAAGCGCTCTTGAAAACGCTCTAAGAAAAGTAAATGGCGTTATTAGTTCTTCTGAATACCGCAATGATTTAGAAATGCTTATTATTGCTATTCAAGGTAATAGAATTATTTTTACTAAAATAGGAGAAATAAAAATACTTTTAATAAGAAACAATAAATTATTTGATTTAAATCAAATTTCTAAAAACTATCAGGAATTAAATAAAAACACTTTATTTAAAAATATAATCAGAGGGAAAATTCAAGAAAAAGACAGATTGATAATAACTACTAAAAAAGCGCGCAATTTATTAAAAAATGAATTTTTTATTGCTCGTTTGATAAAACGATCTTTTAGTCAAATAGAAGATTTTGTAAAAAGAAATATAGATAATTTAAAAAAAGAGCCCGGTATAGCTATTCTGCAAATAACTATTGAAAAATTCACTGACGCGATTTATACGGAAAACATAATAAATAAAAGCGCAAGTATAGATGAAAATTATAAAGAAAAAAATAACGATTTTTCAGAAGGAGTTGATCACTCGCAATTAGACAATTTTTATAATAAAGCGTCAAATTTAAAAATAAATTATAAATATAATTTTTATAAAAATATATTAAATAAAATTTTTATTTATAATAATTCAAACAAAACTCTAAAAATATTATCCGCTACTTCTTTTATTATAATAA
>JBBTYX010000069.1:0-8273 GCA_038078515.1 Patescibacteria group bacterium
CGCGACGAGATGAATTATCTTTTTTATGCGTTTTTAAATGCTCGCTTAATTCTTTTATACGTTCAGTTAAAATAGCCGCCTGAACTTCAGGCGAACCAGTATCGTTTTTACCGCGAGTAAATTTGCTTATTATTTCTTTTTTAACATCTTTTCCTAACATATATTAGAATATAGCACACAAAAAACCTATTAGTCAATAACTGCTGTGGCTGAATTTCTTTATTACAAAATACGGTCTTTGAAAATCATTTTACCAAGTGTTTTTCTTTTAGTGTTTTATCTCTTTCTTGTTTTCTTTCTCTGATAGCCATTGTTTTTTGTTTTAATTCTTTTTCAGATAATTTATTTAATTCAACAATCCGACTTAATAAATATTCTTTTTTATTTTTTTCAGGATTATCCAAAACCTCTATTAAAAGAGCGTTAATTAGTAATCCTATTCTTGGCGTGGCTTTTATCTTAAGCTTGCTTAAAATATCATCGCCATTTATAACTAATTGGAAACGACTTAATGGATCTTCTGAAACCTTGTCAACCATATATTTAAGATGACGCAAACGATAGGGCTCTGCTTTTGGAACTGGCGTTGCTTGCCTGTCAGCTTTTCGCAAAATCAAAAAATCCTCAAAATTTTCTTTGCCTATGCGATTTAAAAACCTGCGAACCCCACTGTCTGTTACTTTTCCAATATCATAATAAAACATATGATGTTTAACTAAGTGCGTTATTTTTTGAATTGTTTTTTGAGAAAAACGCAATCTATTTAAAATTCTATCTGTAATTTCAGCTCCAACTATTGGATGATTGTAAAAAGTGATTGAACCGTCAGCTTCTATGTTTTTTGTATATGTTTTTCCTATATCATGAAATAAAGCAGCCAATCGTAAATACATTTTTGAAGTGTATTCACTGGCAAATTTTAGGGCCCGCGCGTTATGCGTAAAAATATCATGCCTATGCGGACCGCGCTGAATCTCGCCAATACCCGCAGTAAGCTCTGGAATAATAAGTTTTAACAAATTCGTGTCATAGAGTGTCATAATACCTTCTTTTGGGCTTACAGACAAAATGATTTTTATAAATTCATCTCTTATGCGTTCTTTGGCTATGAAATTTAAATTAAGAGCGTTATTTTTAATAGCTTGAAATGTATTATCTTCAATTATAAATCCTAATTCTACGGCAAAACGAATAGCGCGCATCATACGAAGCGCGTCTTCGTTGAACCTATCATTTGCCTTTCCAACAGCTCTAATAATTTTACCTTTAATATCTCTAATTCCGCCAAACAAATCAATAATATTCCATTCTTCTTTATTTATAATAATAGTGGGAGTATTATAACTTTTTAATTTTAAATTATTATTTTTCCTTTTTAGTTTTTCCTTTTTCCTTTGCAATGCAATGGCATTTACGGTAAAATCCCTTCTTCCTAAATCTTCATCAAGCGTTTTAGCAAATTTAATCTCATCAGGGCGCCTTTTATCGCTATATTTGCCTTCAATCCTAAACGGGGTAATTTCTACGCCGGGCAATTTCCAGCCTTTTGGTATTACTGTTACAGTTCCAAATTTATTCTCATATATGGAATTAAATTTAGGGGCTGGGAATAACTTTAAAATTTCCTCTGGTTTTGCGTTAGTCGTAATATCCCAGTCTTTTGGCTCGCGATTAAGCAAAATACTTCTAACGCACCCTCCGACCAAGTAAGCCTCGTATCCCGAGTTTTCTAAAATATCTAAAATTGTAATAATTTTTTTTGGAACCATAAATACGGTTATCAAACGAGAAATTATAAAGTTTATAAAATTGCGACATTAACTTTTAACTAACCTCCCATGTGTTTAATAATTTTCGCGACTAATTCCTCGTATTCTTCTTTGGTATATTGCTTGTTTAATATGCAATACTCCTTTTTACGCAAAGATATAGAACCAAAAATATTAGAGCAATTAAAACAACTATCAACATATGAACTGTTCATACAATCAATTGCAGTAGTAGAAAACTTAATCAGCGATGAGCGCAACACAGCTAAACCATCTATACATAATTCAGAATCCATATTTGAGCACATATCATAAGAATTACGACTATTAATAACTCTTAAAATATATTTACAGTCTTCCGCTTTGTAACTATCAAAAGCATAAAAACAATTTTTTGAATTTAATATATTATCTCCAATAATATTTTCAGATTTTACAATATTAGCGTATTTTTTAGGATATTTTATATATAATTCATATACCTTTTCTTTAAATTTAATAGTATTTTTGTAACTACCCAAATCAAGTTCTTTTTTCTTTTTTAAATACTCTTCTTTGGTATATTGCTTGTTTAAAATATTATAAGATTTATTCCTTAATTCAACACATCCAATACAATCAATGCAATTACGGCAATCATACATAAAATTGGAACTTAATGTGTCAGTCGTATTTTTGCTAAAAAATATTTTGTTAGAACGATTGCTATTCAAAGTATCATAGCACTCAATGCATTGCTTAGAGCTATTTATATCAAAAGAATCTTTACAATCATCTATTGCCCATCCAAAATAACAATTTTCATTGCCGCCGCCGCCGCCTGAATTAAAAATAAAGTAACAATCTTTACTATGCGCTACAAAATTTGCGTATTCGCAATTTACATTATCGCTTGATTTTAATAAATTCATTCTTGGCGCTACCATCATCAATTTTTTAAATTGCTCAAAAAAAGGCTTTTCAAAATCATAATCCTGCCCATATTCTATTCCATCCCACTTATCGCTCCACCAACATTTTTGGCAATATACAGTATATGGAGCATCTTTATGGTAAACCGTTACCATGCTCTTTTTACATAAATCACAATTGCGACGATAAAGTATTCGTTCATTACGAAAAATAAATCTTCGCCTTAGCCTACAATCATGACAAAAAGTAGGCGCTGGAACAGAAATTTTGTTGTAGAAAACTTGGTCTTCTTGAGTTATAGTAAAATTTAACTCGCAATTTTTACAATTTTTTTGCATAGTTTAAGATAAAAAATTTAGCATCCATATTTTTAAAACAAATTATCTTGCTTATCTTTATTATTATTTATAACTTTAATTTTTCCAAACACGCCGTCATAACCCGGGATTATTTCAACTTTTCCACATCTTACATTTATAATGGCTTTAGCAATGTTTTTTTCTGTTATATCTTTTAATTCTTCAATTGAGGCGCTCTCTAAAACTTTTAACTCTGAACCTATTTTAGAAACTATTTCGTGATAAATTTTCCAAACGCTCTTAGCATTATAACCCACTCCTTTGACTTGCGCTATTATTTCATTTAAAGGAATTAAATTTTTAAACGGAATAGAATTTTTATGTTTTTCTCGTAAAGCTCGCGTTGCAAGAACATTAACTCTATTTAGAACTCCAATAATAAAAGGGCGTCCGCACTTAAAACAAATTCCTTTTATTTTATTAGATTTTTCCGGCGACATACTAACATCGCAATCTCTATGGCCATCCCAATGGTATTTTCCTTCCTCTGGGAAAAATTCTATTGTATAAGATATTTTTTTATTTTTTATGGATTCAATAATATTTTTATAACTTAATTTATCAAGTTCAAATACATTAGCCTCTCTCATTATTTTTTCCGGGCTATGCGCGTCCGAATTGCTAATAAGCGCTATATTGTCAAGCTCTTTCACTGTCCAATTCATTTTCGGGTCAGAAGAAAGCCCGGTTTCAATAGCAAAAATTTTATCACTCCACTTGTCAAAACACTCCTCAATTGAATCAAATCCGCCCTTAGAACCAAAAATACCAAACCAAGGAGTCCAAGCGTGCGCTGGAATAATCATACAATCAATTGAAATGTTAAATATTATTTCAGCAAATTTTTCTGATGTCATGCCAATAATTGGTCTACCGTCAGATTTTAATTTTGCTCCATTTTTTGCTAATTCTTTGTTTATTTTTCCCGCGACATCTATACTAGGCGATAAAACTAAATGATGTATTTTACGTACTTTGCCGTTTTTTGAGTATATCAAACTAACTTCTGTTTGAAAAATAAATTTTGTTTTAAATTCTTTATTTTTTAATACATATAAACCTTTTTCGCTTTCTTCTAAATTATCGCGCAATTCATTAAACCAAACTGGATGAGTAAAATCGCCAGTTCCAATAATATTAACTCCTTTAATTTGCGCCCATTTAGCAATTTCTTGGACTGTTAATCTGGGCGAGCAAGCTCGCGCAAAACGGGAATGCATATGCAGGTCCACAACATATTTCATAAATTTTTAATTGTGAGCAAAGCGAACAACAAGGTTCTCAACAAATTCTTATTGAACAAAGTGAAATTAGAATTTGTTAGAGGTTCTTATTTAAACGGATAATTTAATTTATCAAAATTTCCCTTTTATCATTTTCTATGTGTTTAAATTCAATCCAAATAGTATTTTTTGGCAAAAACTTTTTTATTTTATCCGCCCATTCTATCACAATAATATTGTTTTTATCTTTTAAAATATCAGAAAGCCCTAAATCCAACAATTTTTCAGGTTCGTTTAAACGGTAACAATCTATATGAAAAAACTTGAAACTTGTAACTGGCGGCTTGTCACCCTTAGTGTTATCAGTCATAGGCTGATAACTTGTGATTATATTAAATGTTGGGGAATTTACATTTTCTTTTATTCCCAATGACTTAGCTAAAAACTTTGTAAAAGTGGTTTTCCCAGAGCCTAATTCCCCGCTTAAAGCTAAAATTGTCGGAATAGTTACTTTTTTTGCAAAATTATTTGCAAATCTTTCTGTTTCTTTAATAGTTTTAACAATCATTATTTTTATTATACATTTAATTGATATTTATAACAATATGCTTTATAATAAAAAATAATTTATGCAATTAAAAGAAAATAATTACGCTTTTATTGATAGCCAAAATCTTAATTTAGGTATTAAAAATTTAGGCTGGAAGTTAAGTTTTAAAAAATTCAGAATTTACTTAAAAGACAAGTATAAAGTTAGCAGGGCCTACTTATTTATCGGCTATATTCCATCAAACCAAAGTCTATATTCTTCATTGCAAGAAATAGGTTATATTTTAATTTTTAAACCTACCCTGCCCGATGAACGCGGGGATGTTAAGGGCAATGTTGACGCGGATTTGGTTTTACAGGCAATGATTGACTATAAAAAATATAACAAAGCTGTTATTGTTACAAGCGATGGGGATTTTTATTCATTAGTTAAATATCTTTATAAAAATAAAAAATTAAAGTTCGTAATAAGTCCCTATATAAAAACATGTTCTATTTTACTTAAAAAAACTGCGAAAGAAAAAATAGTTTTTATGAATAATTTAAGAAAAAAATTAGAATATATTAAAAATAAAAGAAAAACACCGCTAAGAGACAAAACTACTTAGAGGTGCTTTTCAATATGGATTATATTATTATTTTAACAAAATAAAAGAAAATGTCAAGCACAAAATACAACCCTCAAAAAATTGAGCCTAAGTGGCAAAAACGCTGGGAACTGCAAAAACTATACAAAACATCTACTGTCGGTGGCTCGGTTACCGATAGTAAAAAGAAAAAAGTTTATGTTTTAGATATGTTTCCTTACCCTTCGGGCCAAGGGCTTCATGTTGGGCATCCTAAAGGCTATATTGCCACCGATATATATTCTCGCGCAAAAAAAATGCAAGGATATAATATTTTGCGCCCTATGGGCTGGGACGCGTTTGGGCTTCCAGCGGAAAACTACGCCATAAAACATAAAATTCATCCAGAAACCGCTGCGCAAAAAAATATAAAACGATTTAAAGAACAGTTATCTGTTTTAGGTTTTAATTACGATTGGGAGCGCGAAATAAACACCACTGACCCTAAATATTATAAATGGACGCAGTGGATATTTTTACAATTATTTAAGAAAAAATTAGCATATAAGTCTTATGAACCTATTAACTGGTGCCCGTCGTGCAAAACAGGACTTGCTAACGAGGATGTGGAAAATGGCTTATGCGAAAGATGTTCTACTCCAATAGAACAAAAACCAATGTATCAGTGGATGCTAAAAATTACAAAATACGCTGAGAAATTATTAAATGATTTAACCGAACTTGACTGGGAAAAGCATATAAAAGAAGCGCAAAGAAATTGGATAGGCAAAAGCAATGGCGCTACCATTTCTTTTGAACTCAAAACTCAAAACAAAAAACAAAAAACAACAACTAAAAAGTTAAAACTTATAAAAGTATTTACAACAAGAACGGATACTATTTTTGGTGCAACATATCTTGTGATTGCCCCTGAAAATTCTATAATTAAAAATTTAAAATTAAAAATTAAAAATTATAACGAGGTTGCTAAATATATTGAAAAAGCAAAACATAAAACTGAATTAGAGCGAAAAGAAAATAAAACAAAAACAGGAATTGAATTAAAGGGCATTACCGCTATAAACCCTGCAAATGAGGAGGAAATTCCTATTTGGGTATCGGATTATGTTTTAACCGTATATGGCACTGGCGCTATTATGGCAGTACCTGCGCACGATCAGCGCGATTTTGAATTCGCTCAAAAATTTAATTTGCCAATAAAACAAGTTATTTGCGAAAATTATCCTGCGCCAATATGCCCTATTCTAAAAAAAGCTTATGAAGGAAATGGGAAATTAGTAGGATCGGAAAAATTTAACGGATTACAATATAAAGAAGGAATTGAAAAAATAACAGAATGGCTTACAAAACGAAAATTGGCTAAAAAAACCACAAATTACAAACTTCGCGATTGGGTATTTTCACGCCAGCGCTATTGGGGAGAGCCTATTCCCATTATTTACTGTCGTAAATGCTGGGAAAATGAACAAAAAACAACAAACAAAAAAATAAAAGAAGGTTATGATTATATAAAAATAAATGATTTAGAATATATGATTGTGCCCGTTCTTGAGAAAGACCTACCTGTAAAACTTCCTAAAATTAAAAATTATAAGCCTACGGGAACCGGGGAATCCCCTCTTGCGAACATAAAAGAATGGGTTAATGTAAAATGTCCAAGATGTAAAAAACCGGCAAAACGCGAAACTAATACTATGCCTCAATGGGCAGGGTCTTCCTGGTATTATTTGCGATACATTGATACAAAAAACAACAAAACTCTTGTTGATAAGAAAAAAGAATTATATTGGTCGCCAGTTGATATGTATGTAGGAGGCGCTGAACACGCGACAAGGCATTTAATTTACGCTCGTTTTTGGCATAAATTTTTATATGATATTGGAATTGTAAATTATAAAGAACCATTTAAAAAACTTTATTCTGTTGGACTTATAAAAGGAGAAGACGGGCGAAAAATGAGCAAACGTTGGGGCAATGTAATAAATCCAGATGATATAGTGGCGCGATTTGGCGCTGATACTCTTCGCGTATATGAAATGTTTATGGGTCCTTTTAGCGACAGTATTTCTTGGAATATAGAAAATTTAATGGGAGCAAAAAGATTTTTGGATAAAATCTTTAAACTACACAGTAAAACGCAAATTATAAAACATAAACAAAACACAAACAAAGAGATTGAAAAATTATTAAACAAAACAATAAAAAAAGTAACAGATGATATTGAAAGCTTTAAATTCAACACTGCTATAAGCTCTTTAATGATTTTAATAAATGAAATAGTTAAAGAACAAAAAAATATCCCCTCTTCTCAATTAAAAATTCTTAATTCAAAATTCTTAATTCTTTTAAGTCCTTTTGCCCCTCATTTAGCAGAAGAACTTTGGAAAAAATTAGGAAACAAAATAAGCATTCATTTAGAGAAATGGCCAAATTATGACAAAAACTTTATTTTAGAAAAAAAAATCAATATTATAGTACAAGTTAACGGCCGTTTTCGCGGAGCGATTGAAATTGATAAAAATTTGCCAGAAAATAAAATAAAAGAAATAGCGTTAAAAAATGAAAAAATAAAAATATGGACTGCGAACTGTTACATTGTTAAAACTATTTTTGTTCCAAATAAAATTATAAACTTTATAGTAAAACAATATTAACGCCCTTATAGCTCAGTTGGTAGAGCAGTTGCCTCTTAAGCAAAAGGTCCCAGGTTCGAATCCTGGTGAGGGCACCAATACAGAACTCAACGGCTTTTTCAAAGCCAGAAGGTGGGACGCGCGGAAAATTCAGTCTCGGTTTTGCGAAACTATTTTATCCGAAATTCCTGACCGCACCCCGCCTCTATTTTTCTGGGGGAATGGTGGCGGGGTGCGGAAT
>JBBTYX010000070.1:0-8285 GCA_038078515.1 Patescibacteria group bacterium
TTTGCCATAGAGCGATTAGTTGCTGTTTTAGTTATTGCCTGTCCGCACGCGCTTTGACTTGCTATTCCTTTAGTATCAGCTATTTCCACAACAAAAGCAGCGCAAAATGGATTTTTAATACGAAATAAAATATCGCTTGAAAAAGCGCGAAAAATAGACACTGTGCTGTTTGATAAAACAGGAACATTAACAAAAGGAGAATATGGCGTAACAAATATAATTTCTATTAAAACAGAAAATGAAGATTATGTATTGTTATTAGCAGCGTCTGTGGACAACGAATCAGAACATTCTATATCGCGCGCACTTGTTAAAAAAGCAAAAGATAAAAAATTAAAATTATTTGAAGTTAAAAATTTTCAAAGACTTGCTGGTATTGGAGTAAAGGGAAAAATTAAAGAAAATACTATATTAGTTGGAGGAGAAAGAATATTAAAAGAAATAAAAACGGATTTGCCAAACAATATAAAATCAGAAATAAAAAAATTAGCAAAACAAGGAAAAACAATAATTTATATTATAGAAAATAAAAAAATTATCGGGGTTATAGCGCTTTCTGATATTATAAGAGAAGAGTCGCGCGATGCAATAAAAAAATTAAATGATATGGGATTTAAAACTGCTATGGTTACAGGAGATAGCGAAGAAGTGGCGCGCTTTGTATCGCAAGAACTTGGCATAGATAAATATTTTGCCAGAATTATGCCAGATGAAAAATTAAATATTGTAAAAGAACTTCAAAAAGAAAATAAAAAAATCGCCTTTGTTGGCGATGGCATAAATGACGCTCCAGCATTAACACAAGCAGATTTGGGTATAGCAATTGGATCTGGGACTAATGTCGCGATTGAGTCCGCTGGAATAATTTTAGTTAAAAATGATCCGCGGGATATAGTAAAAATTATAAAATTATCTCAATTAACTTACTCTAAAATGATTCAAAATTTATTTTGGGCTTCTGGTTATAATATAGTGGCAATACCGCTTGCTGGAGGAATACTTTATTCGCAAGGAATATTACTGCAACCTGCTTTAGCCGCTATATTTATGTCTGTGAGCACTGTTATAGTCGCTTTTAACGCTATTTTATTAAAAAACCGCGCGCTATAAAAAATAAATGGGAGACCTAGGGGACTCGAACCCCCAACCTTTGGTTCCACAAACCAACGCTCTAACCAGTTGAGCTAAGATCTCCAAAAAACTATTGTCCTTGGCAGGGATCGAACCTGCAACCTACTCCTTAGAAGAGAGTCGCTCTGTCCAATTGAGCTACAAGGACAATTTATAAAATATGAAAAAACATATTTTGAAAATTATTTGTATAATTTATAAAATACTTTAACACTTGATAACTTATTTGTAAATACTTTTTTTATTTTTTTAATAAAAAACAAAAATACTTTTTTTATTTTTTTAATAAAAAACAAAAATACTTTTTTTATTTTTTTAATAAAAAACAAAAATACTTTTTTTATTTTCAAAACAATTATTAAGATTATATCAATAAATTTAAAATTCTATTGATTTTAGAGTTTTTTATGGTATATTAAAAAGAAACATCGGGGCGTAGTGTAATGGCAGCACGAATGCTTTGGGAGCATTTAGTCCGAGTTCAAGTCTCGGCGCCCCGACCAAGTTAGACATTTTGAAAAATCAGAGGCGACTGATTGCTCCGCCTTTGGCGGAGCAATCAGTCGGGATTTCGCTCAAAAAAAGTTCGCACTTCGTTCAGCAATTGCGAATTTCAAAAATTATATTTACGCGGGAGTAGCATAGTGGTCATGCACTAGCTTTCCAAGCTAGCTACGCGAGTTCGATCCTCGTCTCCCGCTTATGCAATTTAAAATAGCCACGCGTTACTTCGTGTGGCTATTTTAAAATTATGCTAAAATTTTTAATTTCTGTTTTGTTTTATGTGAACTTATGTATACTTTTTAAACACTGAACTTAAAAACACAAACATCGCCGTCTTGTATTATATATTCTTTGCCTTCTAACCTCTTGTTTGCGCTTTTATTCACTAAATCTTCCCAATTTATTACTTCCGCTCGAATAAATCCTCTTTCCATATCGCTGTGTATTTTGCCAGCTGCTTTAGGCGCCTTATCTCCTTTTTGCACTGTCCAGCCCTTAGTTTCATCTTTGCCTGTTGTAAAAAAAGTTATTAAATTTAAAACCTCGTATGATTTTTTTATTATATCCTTGCTATCGCGTTCAAATTTATCTTTATCCTCATTATATATAGTTAAAACAGGCTTTATTGTAAGCAAATTTAATTCTTTTATTAATTCACGCTCTTTTTCATCAAGCTCTAAATCGCGCGCTTTTTTGCTTTCATTAAAACCAGCTTTTATCTTTTCTAAAACTTCCTTTGTTTTTTTAGCTTCATTGTTTCCGCTTCTTACTTCTTTTTCCACTGATTGCAATCTTTTCTCAACAGTTGCTAAATCCGCAAAAATAAGCTCTAAATTAATTGTTTCTTCATCGCGTTCCGCATTTATTGATCCGTCAACATGAACTATATTTTCATCATTAAACTTACGCACTAAGTGCAAAATTGCATCAACTTCGCGAATGTGCGATAAAAATTTATTACCTAATCCAGCCCCTTGATGAGCTCCTTTTACAAGCCCGGCAATATCAACAAATTCAATAGCTGTTGGAATAATTTTTTCAGAATTAGAAAATAAAGCTAATTTTTGCAACCTCTCATCTGGCACTTTTACACAACCAATATTTGGGTTAATAGTGCAAAAAGGGTAGTTAGCTATATCTACCTCTACCTTAGTTAATAATTTAAATAAAGTTGATTTCCCAACATTAGGCAAACCAACTATGCCAATTTTCATAATAAATTTAAATCAAAAATCAAAGACCAAAGCTACAGATTAAAAACTAAAAAAATTATTATTCTTGTTTTCATTTTTGGTCTTTACTCTTTGGTTTTTTATAAATTCAATCGCCCCGATGTGGGGCATCGAGGCGATTCTTGAATGTGAATAAAACAAGAGAAAAATTAACGAACAGACTCTTTTAATCCTTTTCCTGCTTTGAATCTTGGAACGCTCATAGCTGGAATTTGCATACTTGCGCCAGTTTGTGGATTGCGTCCTGTTCGAGCTTGTCTTTTTGATACTAAAAATGTACCAAAGCCAGTAACATTAACCTTGCCTTTGTTTTTTAAAGTCTTAGCAATAGCTTGAAAAATGCCGTCTAATACTTTTTTAGCAACAGCTTTACTAACATCAGCGCTTCCTGCTACTGCTTCTACTAATTCCATTTTATTCATTTATAATTCACCTCCTTTAATATAGGACTTTGTTTAGCCAAGTTTTAATTTGGATAAATTTTAGTCTAAATAAGTTATAAAAAATAAATAGTTAAAATACTCTATCATTACTTAGCGTATTCTATTATTCTGTTTTCACGAATAACCATAACTTTAATTTCACCAGGATATTGCAATTTTTTTTCAATTTTTCGCGCTATATCGTGTGCTAATTTTTTGGTATTTATGTCAGATACTTCTTTTGGATTAACAAACACTCGCAATTCTCGTCCAGCTTGTATAGCGTATGATTTTTCCACTCCTTTTTCATCATTAGCTATATCTTCTAATTCTCCTAATCTCTGCAAATATTCTTCTAAAGATGTTTTTCTTGCTCCAACGCGAGAAGCAGATATTGCATCTGATGCTTCCACAATAAGAGCTTCAACTGTTTCAGCTGGATATTCTCCGTGATGGGATTCCATTGCCTTAATAACTTCTCTTGGAACTTCATACTTGTCTAATATTCTACGGCCTATTTCAACATGAGTTCCCTGAACTTCTCTATCAACTGCTTTCCCAATATCATGTAATAATCCTCCACGCTTAGCTACACCAATATTCGCTTTTAATTCAGTGGCAATAATTTCAGCTATTTGAGCAGTTTCCATAGAATGCTCTAAAACATTTTGCCCGTAACTGGTTCTGAATTTCAAACGTCCAATAATTTTAACTAAATCAGGAGATAATCCCACAATACCCAATTTATAAACAGCATCTTTTCCAGCTTTAATTATATCTTCTGATACGGATACGCGCGCTTTTTCAATTTCTTCTTCAATTCGCGCAGGCTGAATTCTTCCATCCTTAATCAATCTCTCCATAGCAACTCTTGCTATTTCACGCCTAATTGGATTAAAAGAAGAAAGTATTATTATTCCCGGAGTCTCGTCTACAATTACCTCTACTCCCGAAGCTCTTTCAAACGCTCTAATATTGCGCCCTTCTTTGCCAATAATTTTACCTTTCAAATCATAAGAAGGAAGATCAAATGTATACGATGTAATTTCAGAACTGTGCGTGGAAGCGAGTCTTTGCATAGCCAAACTCATTATAGTTTTAGCTTTTTCTTCCATTTCCTGTTCCCCTTGTTCCTCTAATGCTTTTATTTTACCGTATATTTCATTTTGATATTCCTTTTCAATTTCTTTAAGCAAAATATCTTTAGCTTTTTCTCTAGATAATTTACTTATTTTTTCTAAAAGCTCTATTTGCGCATCCTTATTTTTCTTTAAATCTTGTTTTGTTTTCTCAATTTGGTTTAACTCCTCTTTTATATTTTTCTCTTTTTCACGCAAACCTTGCTCTGTTTTTGATAATTCTTCTTCTTTATTGATTAAACGTTCTTCAAAACGTTTTAATTGAAGCCTTAAATCCTTTTCTTCATCTCTTGCTTTGTCAAGCGATTTAACAGCATCCTGCCTTGCGGATAAAATAATCTCTTGCGCTTTTTGATTAGCTTTAGCTTCAAACTTTTCCGCTTTTTGTTCAATAGAATTATATTTGCGCAAACTCAAAAAATAACGCGTTCCATATCCAACTAAAATACCAAGTATTAGCCCAACAATAAGCCTTATATCAAATGATTCCATAAGCTTTTTGTTAAATTAACATTTATTATAAAAATTTTCAATTAACAGGGGTTTTACAAAATTGATAAAAAGGCGCGAATGCGAATTTATAGTTTTGTATAAATCCCTATTAAAGCCATATTAACAAAGCAGATACTTCAAGTCAATAGAACACTAGCGATTTTCAATTTTAAATTTTCAATTTTCATTGAATTTTCAATGATTTAATTTTTAAAAAATAAGCTCTAAGTGTGTATAATCCAGTCTTTTACGATTTTTATCGCTTTTTCAATAGCTTCTTTATCAATGTTTTTTAATTTGCCCATAATATTATATTTAGTTAAATAATCATTTACATTTTCTGGTTTTTGTTCTGGCATAACGCCAATCCGCAAACGTGAAAAATCCTGATTTTCTAAACAATCAATAATAGATTGCACGCCTTTATGCCCTGCTGATGAACGATTATAATCAAGTTTTTCTTTTCCATAATAAAAATCAAGTTCATCGTGAATAATTAAAACATTTTTTATTTTAATTCCATATTCTTTAATTATCGCAAAAACTACTTGCCCGGAATTATTCATAAAAGTCATTGGCTTTAAATACATAATTCCTTTTTCTTTATCATCAACAATCTCGCTACCAAACTTACGCGTTATCAATAATTCATTTACAGATAATAAAGCGTCAATGACTCTAAAACCAATATTATGTGGCGTGTTTTCATATTCCTTACCCGGATTGCCCAAACCCACAATTAATTTTATTTCCTTCATAAATATATTATACTTATCGCTTATTAGAAAGGCAATAATAATACTACCAATTATAGCTAAAAATTAAATCATCTCTTTTATTTCATCTGGTATTTCATCTAAAAAAATTGAAGGAGGATTAACTTGCGTTCTGCCAAAAAGCGTTCTACGGAAAGCGTAAGTAATGTATAGTAAACGCTCTGCGCGAGTAATAGCAACATAACAAAGTCTTCTCTCTTCTTCTAAATCTTCTTCATTTTCCAAACTCTTATAAAATGGAAAAATTCCATATTCAAAACCAGTGATAAATACAACTGGAAATTCCAATCCTTTTGCTGAATGCACTGTCATTAAAGTTATTGCTTCATTATTATCCTTAACCTCATCTCCATTTGTAAACAAACTTATTTTTTGTAAAAACTCATCTAATGCCTCTGATGCCATTTTATTTCCAAAATCCTCTGTTAACTGTTTTAATTCATTTAAACTCTCTAATCTATCGTCGCTATTAGTTAATGTTTTTAAATATTTTCTATAATCAATTACATTAATTAAAAAATCAAAAAATTCTGGCAAAGTCATTTTTTTTACTTCTTTTTTTAAATTCCTAAATAAATTTAAAAACTTTTCTAAACTGCTTATTGCCCGTTTATTTTTACCTAATCGCTCTAAAACATCAGCAGAAATAGCAAGGGTTTCCATTATTTCTTTTTGGTAAGGACCTACTTTTTTAAGTGTTTCAGCTGATAATCCACGCGCCGGGATATTAAAAATACGCTGAAATGAAACCTTGTCAGCCGGATTATGTACCAAACGCAAATAAGCTAAAATATCTTTTACTTCTTTTCGTTCGTAAAATTTTATCAAACCCACAGTGCGATAATTAACTCCTTGTGAAATTAAAGTTTCTTCAAAGGGACGCGATTGCGCGTTAATGCGAAAAAATATAACAATCTTATTCAAATTTATATTATCTTTACTTTTAAGCCGCTTTATTTCTTCTACAACTATTTTCGCTTCGTGTTTTTCATCAATAGCTTTTTTAATTAAAATACGACCTCCTTCTTCTTTATTAGTAAACAAATTTTTATCAGTCCGCACTTTATTTTGACTAATTACAGCTTGCGCCGCAGTTAATATATTTTTAGTGGAACGGTAATTTTCCTCTAATTTAATTATTTTAGCGTCTGGCCAATCGCGCTCAAAATTTAAAATATTTCTAAAATCAGCTTGACGAAAACTATAAATTGACTGAAAATCGTCTCCTACCACGCAAATATTTCTGTGCTTTCCAGCAAGTAGTTTTACCAACTCATATTGAGATGGATTAGTGTCTTGATATTCGTCCACTAAAATATATTTAAATTTTTCCTGATATTTTAATAGTATTTCAGGATAATTTCTAAACATTAAAACTACTTTAAATATAAGGTCGTCAAAATCAAGCGCTGAGGCTTTATTTAACTCGTCTTCATACTGATAATAAATTTGAGCAATAATCTGCTCATAATGATTTTGCGTTTTAGATAAAAATAAATTAGCTGAAATAAGTTCGCTTTTTGCTTTTGAAATTTGCTCTATAACTTGACTTGGCGTTATATCGCCCAAAACTCCCAAATTTTTAATAATACTTTTAACAAGCGATATTTGATCTCCCCTATCGTATATTGTAAAACTTGGCAAAAGATTGATATTATTTGCTTCAATGCGTAAAATTTTAGCGCAAATAGAGTGAAAAGTGCCTATATTTATCTTATAATTCGTAATTTGCAACTTATTAGCTAAAATAAAACTTATTCTAAATTTCATCTCTTCTGCGGCTTTATTAGTAAAAGTAACAGCTAAAATATTATGAGGCGCGATTTTTTGCTCAATTAAAAAAGCAACCCTGTGCGTTAGGGCTCTTGTTTTACCGCTTCCAGCTCCAGCTAAAATAAGCACTGGACCATTTATAGTTTCAACTGCTTGTTTTTGACTTTTGTTTAAATCATTAAACATATAATATAAAACAATTAATGATTTTTAATTAAGCGATTATCTATGTTGAACATTGATAATTACTTATCTATTATTCTGCCAATAAATCGCTCAATAAAAGAAAGCTTTCTTTGTCTTATATCATCAAGTTCGTTAACAGCTCTTCTTGTATTGTTTAAAAATTCTTGATTTTGTTTTTCAAGGTCAAAATTTTTATGCTTTAAAATATCAATTTCCGAACGCATACTATTTGTTTTTTCTTCAAGCAAAAGAACTTGTTTTTCATTGGCGTTAAGCTGTCCCAATCTAAACATAGCTTGCTCGTAACGCGACAAAAGCTCTTGCGCTATGAAGCTATCTTTATTGCTTTTAATATCTTGCATTGTTTTTTGTTTTTCATTGTCAGAATTTATGATTTTAGGACCCAATCCGTGAAGCTCGCGATTTAGCGCTTTTACTTCTTCTGGTTTAAGGCGAACTTCTTTGCCATTTTCAGTATGAATATAAATTTTAGATAATTTTTTAGCGACTATATAGCGGTGCACACTGCGAGACGCTTTATTTAAAACCTTTGAAGCCTCTTGTATACTCATTGAATAAGGTGATTTTTCCATAATTAATTTATTATTTGAAAAACAAGGTTATCAATTA
>JBBTYX010000070.1:8385-9445 GCA_038078515.1 Patescibacteria group bacterium
TTTCTTAATGAGCAAAGTGAATTTAGAAATAATTAGATGTTCTTATTTTTCCATAATTAATTTATTATTTGAAAAACAAGGTTATCAATTATTTCTTAATGAGCAAAGTGAATTTAGAAATAATTAGATGTTCTTATTTTTCCATACTTATTTTATTAATTAATAATGTTTTTAACTAAATTTATTATACTATTTTTTTAATTTTAACACAACAACCTATTGCATTTTTTACTTATCTAATTTATAATAAAGCATAAATTAACAAAATTATATGGCTGACGAAAATAAAAAAGATAAATCGCAAAATGATTCTTTGCAAAAAACAAAAATAACAAAAGAATCTTCTAATGATAAATCTGTGAAAGACGAAAAAACTGAAATTAATTTCAGCGATAAATTTAAAGGCATCAGGTCAGGAGATGAAATTTCTCTTAAATATAGAATAAAAGAAACTTTATTAGAACAATCTCGGTTTAAAGCTAAGGCTAAAACTCAAACTAAGGAACGTTTGCAATCAGTTGAAGGTCTTGTTATAGCGCGCAAGCATGGTTCTGGGGTAAATGGCACTATTACTATACGGACTCAAATTGAAGGAGTTGGAACAGAGAGAATATTTCCAGTATGTTCTCCTTTAATTTCTGATGTTATTAAAAAAGCAAATTATAAAGTAAGAAGATCTAAACTTTATTATTTAAGAAACCTTTCTGGCAGAGCAGCAAAATTAAAACGACTTTAATAATCTTCTTTTTTAAAAAAGAGATGAAGTAATTTTAAATAAATATTTAACGTCCAAAATCAAAAATAAAAATTGTCTGAAAATATAAAAAAGTTTTTGAGGACGTTGTTTTTAATATTTACCAAAGAAAATAAGAAAATTATTTAAATCTTAGTAATAAGCGCGGGTGATGGAACTGGCAGACATGCAAGCTTGAGGGGCTTGTGCCTTTTTAGGCGTAAGGGTTCAAATCCCTTTCCGCGCACCAGTAGTAACTTGTTCGGAATTGAAAATATGGAGCGATTTTGCGGAAGCCAAAATCGCGCTTTGATTTTCGCCAAAACC
>JBBTYX010000071.1:0-15057 GCA_038078515.1 Patescibacteria group bacterium
AAACACGAATCAATTTTAAATAACGAGGGGAAATTTATTGTTTTTGCTATTGGAGGTATATCAAGCGCTCTTTTAGTAGGAGCTTTTTTATGGCTTTACTATATTTTAAAATTAGATTTGACCACAGTGCAAACATTTGTTTTTGCCGCGTTAGGAGCTAATTCATTATTGTACATTTTTTCAATTAAGTCTTTAAAAACATCTATTTTTAAAACGCATATATTTGATAATAAATACCTTTTAAGCGCTGTTGGAGTGGGTTTTAGTTTTCTTTTTGCAAGTATTTATGTTCCATTTTTAAACACTTTCTTGCATACAACATCGCTTTCGTTTAGTTTAATTAGCTTAGTTTTTGCAATAGCAATTATAGAAATAATTTTAATAGAGCTTGCTAAATGGGGATTTAATCACAATAAATAGCTTTTTCAGATTTTAATCTTATTATTTTTATCCACGAATCAGTTCTTATTATTTGACAAAATTTTCATAGAATAATACAATAATAGTGTAATTATTTATCATTACAACCAATGTGCTTTTCAACGAATTGTTGAGCTCACTAAATTACTTCGCAATATGCAATTAAATCCTATACAAATCAGGCTACCAAAGCGGCAAATTATAACCATTGATAAAAAAGTAAAACAAAAAGATTATAGCAGCCGTTCAGAAGCTATACGTGATTATATAAATAAAATAGAAACCTTAGAAACGCTAAGGCGTTTTCAAGAGCTTACATTTAAAGAAAATTTAAATACAAAAAAACTTTTAACCGGACTAAAAAATATACGCAAGCAAGTATATAATGAGACTTTAAACAACTAACAGTGAATATTCTACTGGATACTAATTTTTTGTTTTCCGCCTTAGGGTTTGACGGAAAGTCAAAAGAAATTTTAGAATATCTGATTTTATCAAATAACAATGTATTTATTTGCGATGAAATTTATAAAGAACTGATTAAAAATATTTCTCAAAAATTTTCTCCCAAAGTTAAAAAAGACGCTTTAATAATTATAAATTATTGGCTTGAATACAAGGCTATAATCCTTATTAAAAGATTTATGTACGAAAGAAATATTATATTAGCTGAAAAATATATTAACAAATACGACGCGCCAATTTTAGCTGCTTCATTTTTGCCGGAAATAGATTATTTAATAACAGGTGATAAAGATTTTTTAAATATAAAACAAAAAGTGAAAAGCAAAATAATAATACTTAAAGCTTCTGAAATAGTAAATAATATAAACTAATATTATGTCAATTGAATTGTTATTAACAATTGTTCTTATATTTTTAGCAGGCGCTGTAATTTATCTTTTATATGATCGCAAAAAGGGGAGTGGCGGTAATAAAGGCGATTTGCATTCGCGAATTGATAATATGTCTAATTCGCTTATCTCGCATTTAAGCCAGCAAATGGATGCAATGCGTTCGCAAATAAATAAAGGTTTGGAGCAAAATGTTGGTTTTATGCAGCGTTCGCATCAAGATACATCGCGAAGCGTGGGAACGTTACAGAACAAATTAATTCAATTAGAAGAAGCGACTAAGCGAATATTCGAAGTGGGTAAAGATATATCAAGTTTGCAAGATATTTTAAAAAGTCCGAAATTGCGCGGTGGCATTGGCGAACTTTTTTTAGAGGATTTGCTCTCGCAGTATTTGCCTAAAAATTATTATAATTTGCAATATCTGTTTAAAGGCGGAGAGCAAGTAGACGCGGTAATAAAACTAGAGCGAATGATGATTCCAGTTGATTCAAAATTTCCATTAGAAAGTTTTAAGCGTGTTTTAGCTGTTAAAGATAGAGATGAGCAGGAAAAGTTAAAAAAAGAATTTGTCCGCGCCACTAAAAAGCATATTGATGATATTTCTAAAAAATACATTTTACCTGATGAAGGAACATCGGATTTTGCAATAATGTATATACCTGCTGAAAATGTTTATTATGAAATGATGATAAAACAAGACCTTTCTGACTACGCTCTTTCTAAAAAAATAATACCAACATCGCCTAATAGCTTTTGGGCATATTTGCAAACTATA
Organism: Patescibacteria group bacterium; assembly: GCA_038078515.1. GTDB lineage: Bacteria > Patescibacteriota > Minisyncoccia > 2-01-FULL-47-10 > JBBTYX01 > JBBTYX01. Next base: position 2,053 of record JBBTYX010000071.1, read on the forward strand.
CTTATTGGGCTTAAAGGAATGAGTATAGAAAAAAGCGCTAAAGAAATTTTAAATAGATTAGCAAGAATGCAAGGCGATTTAAATAAATTTTCTCAAAGCTTTGAGCTTATTGGCGCGCATTTAAACAATGCCCGCGTTAAATACGAGGAGAGCGGACGTCGCTTAATTCGCATTCAAGACAAAGTAAAACAATTAGAAGAACCAGAAGAAAAGAGTTAAGAATTATGAATCATGGGTTACGAATTATGAATTTTTTACAATCGGTAACCGAGTTACCGATTGTTTTTTTACATCTTTTCGCATAGCGTCCATTTGCTGACTTAAATGCGAAATTAAGGAATTAGACATATTGTCAATTCTTGAATGCAAATCGCTATTTCCGCTATTCAAATTTTTGCGATTATAAAGCAAATAAATTATCGCGCCTGATAATATAATTAAAATGATTGTTAATAAAAATACTATTGACATAAAATTATTATACTAATTTAAAGAATATATGTTAATATTGACAAAATGCATTAAATATGTAATACTATTAAAATATCTATTAAAATGTTATTTGAAAATTTTTTAGTAAGGAGAAAAAATGAAAAAAAAAGAAATGGCTTGGCTTATTATATTAACGAGTATAATATTCACAATATATAGTCTGTGGATATTATAATATGCACAATGGCAGGGTGTTAGCGCGAAACGGACACCCTGTTTTTTAATAAAAATATAGATTACTTGTTTTTTAATATATAATTAAAAAATAGATTAGTTGTATTTTTATTAAAAAATATGATACAATTATTATAATTATAAATTTATTAAAAAACATTATGAACAACATTAAACCTTATAAAAAAGAGCCTGATATAATAAATACTCTTATTGAAGTGCCAAAAGGCTCGCGCAATAAATATGAGCTTGATAAAGAATTAAATGTTTATAAATTAGATAGAGTTCTTTATAGTTCTGTGCAATATCCGGGCGATTATGGTCATATTCCAAATACGCTTTGGGACGATGGAGATCCATTAGATGTTTTAATAAAAGTTAGGGAACCAAGTTTTCCAGGATGCTTAATAGAAGCGCGAATTATAGGAATTTTAAATATGCAAGACAATGGTGATAACGACGCTAAAATACTTGCTGTTCCAAATGACGATCCATATTATGAAAGAATTAAAGATATAAACGATGTAAGTCCTGCTTTTTTAAAAGAGGTAGAGCATTTTTTTCAAGTTTATAAACAATTAGAACCTAAAAAAGAAGTTAAAGTAAATGGCTGGGGAAACAAAGAAGAGGCGATTAAAGCTGTTAAAAAATCAATAATTAATTTAATATAATATTATGGAAAATAAAAATGAATATGTTAATTCACATTTTAGTCAAGATTTAATTAAAACCAAAATCAGCGTTGGTTGGATAAACACTACTATTACTTATCTTCTTTATGCGCTTGTATTTTTAACGCCTCTTTTCTTTTTACCGATTTTTGGTTTTGGATTAGGAGCGGGAAAAGAAATTATGGCAGTTACTTTGATTTTAGTAGCTACTGGCTTTTGGCTTGTTAAAGTAATGATTGAGGGAAAGTTAAGTTTTATAAATACTTGGTTAAATAAAATTCTTTTAATATTTATAGCGCTAACCGGAGTATCCGCGCTTTTATCTTTTTCTCCGTATAACAGTATAATGTTTGGTTCAAGCTCCGCTATTCTTACTATATTTACTATTTCAACTTTAGCTTTTTGGCTTATTACCGTTAATTTTAATTTATCTAAAGTAATATTTGCTTATTTTCTGTTAATAATAAGTCTATCATTGCTTAATATTATGGGTTTACTTAATGCGTTTGGCATTACTTTTATACCCGGAGTTACCTTTAACGCATTTTTCAATCCTTTGGGTTCATTTAATAATTTAGGAGTAGCTGCCGCTTTAAACATACTTTTAATAACAGGATTTTTAAGTTTTAGTGTTTTTAGTTATCGCTTTATTCACATAGCGATTAAAGCGCTTATGATAATATCTTTTGCTACTTTGGTTATTGTTAATTATTGGTGGCTCTGGATAATATTTATTATTAGCTTAATATTTATTTTAGCTTTAAAATTCGCTCACGATGGCGAGCGCATTGATAGAAAATCATTAATTTTGCCGCTTATTCTTGTATTTATTTCTCTTTTCTTTATTTTAACAAAATACTCAATCATGCAAGGTCCTGCGACTGTTTTTCTAACTTTGAGTAAAACTTTTGATATTATAGGCGCTACTTTTGCTAATGATATAAAAAATATATTTTTTGGCTTTGGTCCAGGCACTTTTGAAAACGCTTTTCATTTGTACAAAGGAACCTTGTTTAATCAAGAAAGCCTTTGGAATATTACATTTTCCAGCGGTTGGTCAACCTGGTTTTCTAATATTCTTACTTTGGGAATATTAGGAAGCATTGCTTTTTTAGGTTTTATATTAAGCGCTGCTTACAAAAATCTAAATGCTTTCTTAAAATCATGGTCCTCGCAGGGAAGTCCTAGGGGCTTAGTTGGAATGTTAGCAGGAATAAATAGCGTTATAATATTCTTTATTTTAGGTGGATTTTTAAATCTAACTTATGGTTTAAGTTTTATTCTTATTATTTTCATAGTTCTTGCCATAGGAATGGTGTCAAGTTCTCATCTATATAATGGAAAAGATATAAAAACAATTGATCTTCTTCATACTTCTCAAAGGAGTTTAGTTAGTCTTTTAATACTTATTTTTCTTTTAATGGTTGTTATCGCCTTGCTTTATTTTGAAGGTAGGCGAGCATTTAGCGTTGTTATTTTTAATGATGGCATAAATCAAATAAACCAAGCGCAATCTTTAGAAGACGTTGACAAGGGATTGATAAAAGTAATAAGAGCAAGTAATTATGATATGTTTAATAGCGTATATTTACAAAATATTTTAAATGGTTTTAGATTGCGAGTTCAATTAGTGCTTCAAAACGCTGAAATAGAGCAGGATAAGAAAATTAAAGAACTTCAGGCTATTATAGATAGCGCTAAAAGCCTACAAGTTAATTTAGAAAGAATAAATTCTAAAAATTCTTCTGATTGGATATCTTTAGGTAACTTTTATGAAAGTTTTATCCCTGTATTAAACAGATCAAATATTTTAGCTAAAGATTTTTATAAAAAAGGCCAAGAATTCAGTCCTTATAATCCTTTAATTCCAGCAAGTATTGCTAGAGCTGATATTGCTCTTTTTGATGCTTTGCCTTCTGATACAGAAAATAGAGATAAAGTTTTAGATAACGCGCTAAATAGCTTAAATGAGTCATTGAAATTAAAGTCAAATTACGATTTAGCGTATTTTTTAAGAGCTCAAATATTTGAAAGAAAAAACGATTTAGACAAGGCTTTAGAAAATGCTCTTGTTGCTCAATTCTTAAGCCCTAAAGACACTGGATTAGTATTTGAAGTTGGAAAATTATATTATCAAGCAGATGATTTTGATAGAGCAGAAGACAATTTAAAATCTGTTTTAACACTTTCTGCTAATCATTCAAACGCGCGTTATTTGTTAGCTTTAATTTATGAAAAACAAGGGAAAATAACCTTAGCTCGAGAACATTTGCAGGAAATTCTAAAATTAAATCCTGAAAATAAAGATATAAAAAATTTTATATCTCGCATTAGCGGAAAAACAAAATCAGTTAATAAAAATAAAGAAGAAAGCGAAGAATAGATAAAGTATTACATAAATTTCTAAATTTTTAATTTGAAATATGTCTAACACAAGTGTAAAATCATTATTAGAAGAATTAAAAGACACATCGACATTGATGCTTGATTTGGCTTATTCGTCCATATTTTTCAATAATAAAGAAATAGCAGAAGAAGTAATATTGCTTTATGAAAAAATAGAAAAGGTAGAAGAAGATTTATATATGCATCTTTTTTCTGCTTCGCGCGGAACTTATAATTCAAAACTAATAAGCTTAATAGATATTGTTGAAAGCACAAAAAGTATTGCGAGCGCGGCGCGAAATTTAGCTAATTTAATTATTGATGGACGGGAATTGCATCCAGTTATAAAAGAAGCTATTGAAGAAAGCGACGAGGTAATATCGCGCGTTAGTGTTGATGAAAATTCTCCAGCTATTAATAAAACTTTGCGCGATTTAGGAGAAAATTTAATTATAAATATGATTGCGATTCGCAGAAAAAAAGAAAATGAATATAAATGGATTTTTGACCCTAAAATAGACACAAAAATATTGGCCGGAGATTCTATTGTAATAGTAGGTCATGAAAGCGCTTGCAACAAATTCAAAAAATTATTGCAAAAAACTGATGATCAATGAAATTATCAAGTCAGACTATAACTGTTCTAATAATAAGCACGGTAACTGCTTTAATAGCTGGTTTATTTTTACTATTTTTTAAATCATATCTTATTGAAATTCCAGGTTTGATTATTTTAATTCCAGTTGCCATGGGAACCAGAGGAGCAATTTACGGAAGTCTTGGCGCAAAACTTTCATCAGCGCTTCATATGGGGCTAATTAATAGTTTTTCTCTACAAAACAAATTTTTGAGAGAGAAAATGGCAAAAGCGTTTAAAATAAATATTTTTGCTTCTTTTTTTCTAAGCATAGCCATATACGGATTAACTTTTGCTAATGGTATAGAAGTTAATCCGTTTTTTTTAATATCAACATCTTTTTTAACAGGTATTATCTCAGGCGGGATAATACTTTTTACTACATATTTAGTAGCTTTAGGCTCATATTATCGCGGATGGGATCCAGATAATGTAACAATTCCAATTATATCTTCTTTTGGCGACTTGATTACTATACCAATATTGCTTATTTTAAGCGTTTTTTTAATTAAAGCGCCATACTTCGTTCTTATTATTGTAAGCGCTGTTGCAATCGCAATGTCTTTACATTTTTTAAAATACATTTTAGGAGCAACGCTTGCAATTATTATTATCGCGATTTTTTTTGATGTGATCGCAGGTTTTTTACTTGATAAATATTTAGAAATACTTTTAACTGTTCCAGGAATATTAATTATAATTCCTGTTTTTTTATCACAAGGCGGAAGCATAATAGGAATATTTTCTTCTCGTTTAGGAACGCGTCTTCACTTAGGACTTTCAACTAAAATAAGAAATACTTTTCGCGATGGAATAAATGTATTATTTCTTGGAATTATAATTTTTTCTTTAATAGTATTACTTGCTTATTTTGCTGGTATTTTTCTAAATATTCCAGTTTCAATTGAGATGCTTTTCAAATTATCTCTTATTGGAGGAACATCTCTTTTATTTGTATCGCTTTTCTTGGCTTACAGTATTTCAATAATCGCTTTTAAATACAAAACAGACCCTGATAATGTGACTATTCCAATAATGAATTCCGTAATTGATTTTTTAGGCGTTTTATTTTTAATAATAGTAGTAAATTTACTTTAATAATATAAAATATGACTTTAACTTTAACAGCTTTAACAAAATCGCGAGATATTAAAGTTTCGCTTTTAAATAGCAGTATTATAGCTAAAAATTCTGATGAAATAATAGGAGCTATTGACAAGCTAATAAAAAATGCTAAACTAAATATTAACAATATAAATTTCAAAGCCTCTTGCGAAAAAGAGGCAAGTTTAATTTCTTGTCGCCTTGTATACCTTACTAAAAATATATTAGAACTATAAGACAAAAATAAAAAAGCATAATATTATTTATGCCATTTTTTTGTTTTTTCTAAAATTAATATATTATTTTTCTTTGCTTGCGATATTATCTAAGTATTTTAGTATTATATTATAGTTCTTAATCTCCTCATATCCAAATATCTTTCAAAATATGCAGGAAAAACATTTTTCGCAATATCAAATTAAAACTATTCCCGTGCCAAATCTGATTAAAGTTCAGACAGATTCTTATAATTGGTTTTTAAAACACGGTTTTAAAGATTTATTAGATGATTTTTCTCCAATAGAGGATTATTCAGGCGAGAATTTGCGTCTTACTTTTATTGATTATAGAGTGGAAAAATTAGAACACAGCGAAGAAGAATGTCGCGAACGCAATTTAACTTATGACGCGCCAATTCGTCTTAAAATTCGCTTAGAAAATATTAATACTAAAAAAGTTGCTGAACAAGAAGTTTATTTTGGTCATTTGCCTCTTATTACAAATAAGGGGACTTTTATTATAAATGGGATTGAAAGAATAGTGGTATCGCAATTATTGCGTTCCCCAGGAGTTTATTTTAACGAAGAATATAAAAAAGGTTATCGCATATTTGGAGCTGAAATAATTCCAGCGCGAGGCGCTTGGATAGAATTTGAAACAACAGAAGAAGGAGTTATATATGTTAAAATTGATCGCCGCAGGAAAATTACAGCAACAGCTTTTTTACGCGCTTTAGGACTTTCATCTGATAATGACATTATATCTCGCGTTGGTCCAAGTTCTATTATTCAGTCAACTTTGGACGCTGATTCAACTAAAAATACTGAACAGGGATTAATGGAAATATATAAATATTTGCGTCCTGGAGATTTGTCTACTCCAGAAAACGCTCGTCAGCTTCTAAAAAATATTTTTTCTTTTCGAAAATATGATTTAGAAAAAGTCGGCCGTTTTAAATTAAATCAAAGATTAGGTCAAAAATTGCCTAAAATAAATGAAATTAAAAAAGAAGACCGCTTAATAAATTTAGAAGATGTTATTTTAATAATAAAAGAAATAATAAGATTAAATCAGGATAAAAAAGCTAAACCAGATGATATAGATCATTTAGGAAATAGAAGAGTTCGTCCTGTTGGCATGCTTATACAGGAAAAATTGCGCGTTGCTTTTACTCGCATTGAGCGCGTTGTTAAAGACAGAATGTCAACTTTAGACGCTGATACATTTACTCCCGGACAATTAGTTAATATAAATATTTTTGATTCTTCTATTCAGGAATTTTTTTCTTCTTCTCAACTTTCGCAATTTATGGAACAAGTGAATCCGCTTGCTGAATTAGAGCATAAAAGAACACTTTCATCTAAGGGTCCTGGCGGATTATCTCATGAAAGAGCTGGTTTTGAAGTGCGCGATGTGCATCCGTCGTATTATGGACGAGTTTGTCCGATACAAACACCAGAAGGGCAAAATGTTGGACTTGTTGTTCATTTAAGTTTATATGCGCATCTTAATGAATTTGGTTTTATAATTACTCCGTATTTTAAAGTTAAAAACGGCGTTGTTACTGACGAAATTGAGTATTTAGACGCTTTTCAAGAACAAAAATATATTATCGCGCATAGCGATGAACCTTTGGAGAATAATAAATTAGTTAATAAATTTGTTGAAGCACGCGTAGGAGGGGATCCAGGTATAGTTGAAAGAGATAAGGTTCAATTCCGCGATGTTTCTCCGCAACAATGTATTTCTGTTGCAGCGTCAATTATTCCATTTTTAGAGCATGATGACGCGAATAGATCGCAAATGGGTTCTAATATGCAAAGACAAGCTGTTCCAGGTATAAGAATGGAAGCGCCTCTTGTTGCAACAGGAGTAGAGAAAATTGTTGCACGCGATTCTGGATATAATATTGAAGCAATAGAAACTGGCAAAGTAATTGAGGCTGACGCAGAGCATATTATTATTAAAGGAACAAAAAGCAAAGATCGCTATGAACATAAATTAGTAAATTTTTTCCGTTCCAATCAATATTCTTCAATTAGTCAAAAAAATAAAGTAAAGCCCGGTCAAATAGTTAAAGCAGGGGAAATTATTGCCACTGGTTCTAATGTGGTAGATGATTATCTTGCTCTGGGAAATAATCTTTTAGTTGCTTTTATGTGCTGGGAAGGATATAACTACGAAGATGCTATTATTATTTCCGAAGATTTAGTTAAAAGAGATGTATTTAGTTCAGTTCATGTTCAGGATTTTACTTGCGAAGTGCGTGACACAAAATTAGGACCAGAAATAACAACAAATGATATTCCTAATGTGTCTGAAATTAAACTTTCAAATCTTGATGAAAACGGAGTTATAAGAGTAGGTTCGCAAGTTAAAGAAGGAAGTTATCTTGTTGGCAAAATTTCTCCTAAGGGCGAAGTGGAATTATCTGGCGAAGAAAGGCTCTTGCGCGCTATATTTGGTGAAAAAGCAAGTGAAATAAGAGATACTTCTAAAGTGCTTTCCCATGGTAAAAAAGGCAAAGTGGTAAATATAAAAACTTTTTCTCGAGAAAAAGGAGATAAATTATCACCAGGAGTTTTACGCTCTATACAAGTAGATATTACTGAACTTCGTAAAATATCAGTTGGAGATAAGTTAGCTGGTAGACACGGAAATAAGGGAGTTATTTCAAAAATACTTCCAAGAGAAGATATGCCTTATTTAGCGGACGGCACCCCAGTTGATATAATTTTAAATCCATTGGGACTTCCTTCGCGAATGAATTTAGGGCAAATTTTAGAAACTCATCTTGGTTGGGCTGCTAAACATTTAAATTATCGCGCGATATCGCCTACATTTGCTGGAGTTGAAGAAAAAGAAATATTATCTGAACTTAAAAAAGCAGGTCTTTCAGAAGATGGCCGCACTACTTTATATGATGGCAGAACAGGAGAGCCTTTTTATAATAAGATTACTGTTGGTTATGTGTATATGATGAAATTAAACCATCTTATTGAAGATAAAGCTCATGCTCGTTCAATTGGACCATATTCTCTTACAACGCAACAACCATTGGGAGGAAAAGCTCAGTTTGGCGGACAAAGGTTTGGGGAAATGGAAGTATGGGCTCTTGAAGCTTATGGCGCGGCTCATATTTTACAAGAAATGCTTACTATAAAATCAGACGATGTTAGAGGAAGAACTGAAACTTATGAAAGTATTACTAAAGTAGAAAAAATTAGAAAACCTAATATTCCAACATCTTTTTATGTTCTTGTTAATGAAATAAAAGGACTTGGATTTAATTTGCAATTAGTGAAAAATGAAGATGATAAAACAATAGATAATAAGCAAATAAGAGAAAATGTGGAATCTAAAATATAGTTAAAAACATATATAAGGACATCTAATTTATTCTAAATTCGCTATCGCTCACTAAGAATAAATTGATAACCTTGTTATTCGCTTCGCTCATAATAAGGATATCTACAAGAACCTTGTTATTCGCTTCGCTCATAATAAGGATATCTACAAGAACTTTGTTATTCGCTTCGCTAATAAATAATTAAAAACAACACAGTTTAATAATATTTATGGAAAATTTAAAATCGCTTAAAATCACTCTTGCTTCTCCGGAAGAAATATTAAAATGGTCTTACGGCGAAATTATGAAACCAGAAACAATTAATTATCGCACTCAAAAGCCTGAAAGAGAAGGTCTTTTTTCAGAGGTTATATTTGGTCCTGAAAAAGATTATCAATGTTATTGCGGTAAATATAAAAAAGCTCGTTTTCAAGGCGTTATTTGCGACCGTTGCGGCGTTGAAGTAACTAAAGCTTATGTTAGGCGAGAACGTATGGGACATATTAGTCTTGCTGCGCCAGTTTCTCATATTTGGTTTTTGCGAAAACTTCCTTCTAAAATGAGCTTATTTTTTAATATTCCTATATCAGATTTGGAAAATGTTATTTATTTTGTAAGTTATGTAATACTAAAAATTAATAATAAAATCAAAGATATAGCTATACAAGAATTAAAAAAATCAAAACAAGAAGGAAGTCAAGAAATATTATTTATAGTAAATAAAATAAGCGAAGGCAAGATAATAAGCGAACGCGAACTTCAAGACATAAACAGAATTTACCCTAATTTAATGGAAACAGGCACTGGAGCTGAAGCATTAAGAATACTTGCTCAGCGCGCTGATTTAGAACAAATACAAAAAGAATTAAAAATAGAAATAGAAAATAGCGGAAGTTCTATAATTCGTCAAAAACTTTTATCTCGTGTTCGTCTTATTGAAGGTTTTATAAAAGCGGGGATTAGGCCGGAATGGATGTTTATTACAGTACTTCCAATAATACCTCCTGAACTTCGCCCTATGATTGCGCTTGACGGAGGACGTTTTGCTTCATCTGATGTTAATGATCTTTATCGCAGAGTTATAAATAGGAACAATCGCTTAAAGCGGTTAATTAATTTACAAGCCCCAGAAGTTATTGTTAGAAACGAAAAAAGAATGCTTCAAGAAGCAGTAGACGCTCTTATGGATAATAGCGCGCGCTCTGGTCGGGCTATTTCTTCAACAACAGGGCAAAAGCGAGTATTAAAATCAATCGCTGATATGATAAGAGGAAAGCAAGGTCGTTTCAGAAGAAATTTATTAGGAAAAAGAGTTGATTACTCAGCTCGTTCTGTTATTGTTTCTGGTCCAACATTAAAAATGCATCAATGTGGAATACCAAAAAGAATAGCTCTTGAACTTTTTAAGCCATTTGTTATTGGGGGATTGATAAAACAAGGATTTGCTCACAATATTAAGGGAGCTAATCATATAATTGACTTAGATCGTCCAGAAGTTTGGGAAATTTTGGAAAATACTATTAGCAATAAATATATTCTTTTAAATCGCGCTCCAACTTTACATCGTTTAGGCATTCAAGCTTTTCAACCAATACTTATTGAAGGTTTAGCTATTCAGCTTCATCCGCTTGTTTGCGTTGCTTTTAACGCTGATTTTGACGGGGATCAAATGGCAATACATATTCCATTATCTGATGAAGCTCAAAAAGAAGCTAAAGAGTTAATGCTTTCAACTAAAAATTATTTAAGACCCGGAACAGGAACGCCTATTGTTTTTCCTAATTTGGAAATAGTTTTAGGAATTTATTTTATGACTGAACTTGATCCAAATGAAATAGGAAAAGATAAATATTTTGCTTCTAAACAAGAAGCTAAACTTGCTTATTCAACTCGTAAAATAGGATTAAGAGCGATAATAAATGTTAAAATTAATAATGAAATAATCAAAACATCTGTTGGCCGTATAATATTCTCAAGTATTTTACCAGAGGATAAATTAATAAACGAGCGCTTGGATAAAAGTAAACTACGAGAAATAGTCGCTGAAGTTATTAGAAATTATTCTTCAGAAGAAGTAGAAAAAATACTTGATAATATTAAAGATACTGGCTTTCACTACGCAACTCTTTCTGGTATAACTTGGTCTTCTTCTGAATTAAAAATTCCAAAGTCAAAAGAAAAAATAGTAAAAGAAGCTGAAAAACAAACACTATATTTATTAGAGCAATATAATAAAGGTTTTTTAACTGAAAATGAAAGGCGAAGCCGCGCTATTAAAACATGGCTTGACGCTACTGATAAAATAGCTGTCGCTGTTAAAGAAACTTTAAAAGATTCTTATTCTGTTTATTCAATTATAAATTCTGGATCTAGAGGTTCATGGGATCAGGTTCTTCAGATGAGCGGAATAAAAGGTCTTGTTACAAATCCATCGCAAGAAATTATAGAACTTCAAATCAAAATGAGTTACAAAGAGGGTTTGAATGTTTTGGAATATTTTATTTCTACTCATGGAGCGCGAAAAGGAAGTATTGACACTGCTCTTAAAACATCTGTTGCTGGTTACCTTACTCGTAGATTAGCTGATCTTGCCCACGATGTAATTATACAAGAAGAAGATTGCGGAACTAAAGAAGGTATTATTTTTTCCAAAGCTGACGCAAAAGCCGTTCTTTTAGAATTAAAAAATAGAATATTTGGCAGAGTAGAGGTAAAAACTAATCGTTTAATAGATAAAGAATTAGCAGATAAATTGAATAATGACAAGAAAATAGATTTTGTAAAAGTGCGTTCCCCAATAACTTGCGAATCTTATTATGGAATGTGCCAAATGTGCTACGGATATGATTTAACTAACAATAAATTAGTAAAAATAGGACAAGCTGTTGGTATAATTGCTGCGCAATCAATAGGCGAGCCAGCAACCCAACTTACATTAAAAACTTTTCATATGGGAGGAATAGCTGGCAAAGTTGATATTACTCAGGGATTACCTCGTATTGAGGAAATATTTGAAGCGCGCATACCCAAAGGCAAAGGCGTTATTACTGGCGTTACAGGCAAAATAATAAAAATAGAGCAAACAACAATTTCTAATGTTGTAAAAATAAAAGCAAGCGAAGGGCAATATAAAGACAAAGAAATAACATATAATATTCCGCTTGACCATAATTTATTTGTTAAACAAGACGAGTTTGTTTCAGCTGGGGACTCTCTTTGCGAAGGAGCTATTGATTTGCACGAACTTCATGAATTAAAAGGAAAGCAAGAAGTATGGCGTTATATTATAAACGAAGTGCAATATAATTATAATAGCAAAGGAGCTGATATAAATGATAAATATATAGAAATAATAACGCGTAAAATGTTTTACTTTATTAAAATAATTAATTCTGGAGATACTAATATGGCTCAAGGTAAAATAGTTGAATATGGAAAATTCTCAATTGAAAATGATAAAATAAAAGCAAAAGGCAAAAAACCAGCAAAAGGCAAGGAAGTCTTAATGGGCGTTATAAAAGCCGCTTCTTCTTCAGATAGTTTTCTTTCAGCTGCTTCTTTTCAAGAAACAGCGTCAGCTCTTATAAATGCGGCAATACAAGGAAAAGAAGACCCTTTGCGAGGCTTAAAAGAAAATGTAATAATAGGACGTTTAATTCCAGCAGGCACGGGATTTAAAAGAAAACAAAATATATAATACAATGTGAATTTAGAAATAGTTAAATGTTCTTGTCTTTTATTGCTTTTATAAAAGCTAAGAATAATGGATGAGGAGATAAAGGACGCGATTTGAATTCAGGATGAAATTGCGTTCCTATAAAAAACGGATGAGTTTTTTTAGGCAATTCAATAATTTCAACCAAATCTTTTTCAGGATTAACTCCAGAAAATACAAGTCCTTTTTCTTGTAAAAGTTTTATATATTTATTATTAAATTCATATCTATGCCTATGTCTTTCGGAAATAAAACGTAT
>JBBTYX010000072.1:0-2776 GCA_038078515.1 Patescibacteria group bacterium
TCAATTTATTCTTAATGAGCGATAGCGAATTTAGAATAAATTAGATGTTCTAATTTTTTAAATCTGATTATTTAAAAAACAAGGTTATCAATTTATTCTTAATGAGCGATAGCGAATTTAGAATAAATTAGATGTTCTAATTTTTACTTTTTCTTTCCGTATTTATATACCAATTAGTTATTTGATTTAAACGTTCCTCTGGAAGAGAAATCGTTCCTGTTTGTATGTTCTTTATTTTATTATCAATTATAAAAGTATTGTAAGGTGAAAATAAAAATATAGCTGGTATATCTTTAGATATTATTTGTTGAAATTCTTTAAATAATTCTTTTTGCGTTTTAATGTCAAATGTTTCCCGCAATTTAGTTAAAATATTATCAATTCCTTTATTAGCATAATCAGTTAAATTAAGTCCGGGATAACTTCTTTGTGATGAATGCCATAGAGAAAATGGATCTGCTTGCAATTGAAGAGCTTGCCCAAATAAAAATATTTCGTAATCTCTGTCTCTGATAATGTCTTCTCGCAAACGAGATAATTCAATTAACTTTATTTCCGTTTTTATTCCAGCCTTAACCCAAAAATCTTTAATTTTCTCAGAAATTTGATTTAATAATGGGTCGTTTATTGTTGTTAAAACAATTTTTAATGGATTATCTTTATTAAAACCATTTTCAGAAAGTATCTTTTTAGCCCTATCAACATCATAGTCATATTTAGTTATATCAGAAACATAATATTTAATAAGCGATTTTGGAATAGGAGATTCTATTGTTTCAGCTTTATCATTTAATATTTCTTTAATTAATTCTTCTTTATCAATGCTTCGCGCTAAAGCTTCTCTCACTATTTTATTTTTTAAATCAGTATTTTTATTAGAATTTATAAAAAGCGCGAAATATCGAGGCAAGTTAAAATTATAAACATTATATTTAGATAATTTTATAGAATTAATTTCATAAGGCGGGAAAGAATCAAGTCCGTTAATCTCTTTATTCTTTAAACCTTTTATGGCTTCTTTTTGAGATTTATAAAATTTAAACGAAATTTTTTCTATAAAAGGAATTTTTTTAAAAAAATTAGAATTTGCTTCTAAATTAATATTTATAATATTATTATTCTCGTCTTGCCTTAAACTTTTAAACTTGTAAGGCCCGGCTCCTATTGGTTTTAAATTGTATTCGCTTAAAGCAAAACTATTAGGAGATATATTTTCCCAAATATGAGATGGCATAATTCCTAAAGTAGCGTTTTGCAGAAAAAAAGCGTAAGGACTTTCCAAATTAAAACGCACTGTTTTATCATCAATAACCTCTATTTTAACTCCATCCCAAATTCTAAACAAAGGACTTGAAATAGTTGGATCTTTTATGCTTTTTATTGTAAAAACCACATCTTGCGCTGTTACTTTAATTCCATCGTCCCAAACAGCGTTTTCATCAAGAAAAAAAGTATATTCTTTTCCATTATTGTCAATTTTATAATCTTTAGCTAAATAAGGCGTTATTTCTCCTAAAATATTATATTCTAAAAGAGATGGATAAATCAGTTTTGATAAATAACGATCTACTTCGTTAGCTGGAGCTAAAATAGGATTAATAAAATGAGGACTTCCAATTAATCCTTCTGTATATGATCCTCCTGAAGCTGGAATTTTAACAGTGCTCGCAAAATAAGAAATAAAAGCTAAATAAATAAAAGACGCTAAAAACAAAGTTCCTAAAATTAAAAAAATTTTATACTCTCTTTTTGAAAGTTTTTCAGTCCACTTTATCAGCCAATAATATTGGCGCTCTTTCCAAAACTTATCCAATTTAAACTTTTTTATCATACAATAATATTAACAATGCCTAATCCTAAAAATAAAATTATTAATATAATTGTAGAAAAAAACAAAATTCGTTCAGTACCTCGTCTGGAATAATAACTTTCTCCTGACCCTCCTAAAAACCCGGACATACTTGTGCCTTGTTTTTGCATTAATATAGAAATAATTAAAATAATAGAAACTATGACCTGCGCTATTGTTATATAAGATTCCATAAAATTTAAAAATACTAAATAATATACAATGCTCAATTGCTAACGCAATAAAAAATGTTAGAACATCTAATGTTTTATAACTCGTTTCACTCGTAATAAAACATTGATAACCTTGTTTTTCGCTGTGCGCGAAAAATTAGAACATCTAATATTTTCTATAAAATTTAAAAGCTCAAAATTTACTTTTTCCCAGTTAAAGCGTGTATAATAAAGTTAAGAACGCTTACTATTATAATAATCCAAATGTAAGCCCAAAATCCTACAATACTAAGCTCTGGAATAAGTGTCTGCAACAACCATAAAATGAATATATTTATTATAATTGTAAATATACCCAGTGTCAATATTATTAAAGGCGCTGAAATAATTTTTAATATCGGTTTTAATATAAAATTAAGTATTCCCAATATTAATCCAGCTATTAATAATAACCACATATCTCCAGAGAATCCAACTCCTTCAATAAATAAATCCGCTAAATAAATTGCAAAGGCATTAGCTATTATTTGTATAATAAAACGAAACATATTTAAAAAAATAAATAGTAACTAGTAATTTAAAATTGTAATAAAAACCTAAATCTGAATTATTTTTACAAGAGTATAATTTTGCCTATGTCCTGTTTTTTTCTTGTAACGTTTTTTTGGCTTTTTACGAGCGATAGCAAGTAACAAGCTTAAAACCTAAATCTGAATTATTTTTACAAGAGTATAATTTTGCCTATGTCCTGTTT
>JBBTYX010000072.1:2876-3272 GCA_038078515.1 Patescibacteria group bacterium
TTTTCTTGTAACGTTTTTTTGGCTTATACTTAAATATTATTTGCTTTTCGCCTTTAAATTGCTGTAAAACTTTTCCTATTACTTTAGCTTCAGAAACAAAAGGCGCGCCTATTTTTAAATTGCTTTCTTTATTCACAAGTAATACATTATCAAAAACAATCTCATCGCCTTCTTTAGCGTTAAGTTTTTCAATTTTAATATTATGACCGTTTTCTACTTTATATTGTTTGCCTCCAGTTTTAATTACTGCAAATGTATGCGATGACATATTGTAAATTATTTAAAGTTAAAAAAATTTTAGTAAAACAATGTAGTGAATGAAATGAGCGTTCTATTGCTTTCCTCCAGTTTTAATTACTGCAAATGTATGCGATGACATATTGTAAATTATTTAAA
>JBBTYX010000072.1:3372-15115 GCA_038078515.1 Patescibacteria group bacterium
CCTCCAGTTTTAATTACTGCAAATGTATGCGATGACATATTGTAAATTATTTAAAGTTAAAAAAATTTTAGTAAAATAATATAGTGAATAAAGCTATTATTCTATTTTGAGTTTTACATTTTACATTCTTTAAAGTCTATTATATTAAACTCTAATTTTCTCATATTATTCCATTCATTTAAACATATCTTAAAGGCAATGTCAACTTTATGTCCATATGCTAAATTATTATTTTTAACTCCATTAAAAAATATACCTCCTAAAACAATGTTGTTTTTACAAAATTCCAATTTAAAATGCTTTTCTTTACTGCCTACTTTGCGAGCGCTTTTAATTTCTACATTTCTCATAACAAATATTGGCTCTGTATTTTTCTGTCCATAAGGACCGATTTTTTGCAAAATATTCCATAATTCCATATTTATATCTTCTGGCTCAATTTCCGCGTCAATATTAATAACTGGCTTTAAATCTTCTGGCTTTAATTTTTTGCTTTCTTTAATAAAAATTTTTTCTATAAGAGATAAAAATTCCTTTTTAGTGGTAAACCCGGCTGCTGGCTTATGCCCTCCCCAAGAAGTCATATATTTTTCCGCTTTCTTAATAGCAGCCACAGAATCAAAATTATGTCCGGTTCTAGTAGAACATTTAACTTTATCTTTATCTTCATAACATATAAATGTTGGCAATCCATAATCTTCCTGAACTTTTGAAGCTAAAAGGCCTAGCATTCCTGGCTTCCACTCTTTATCAACTTCAAATACCACACTTCCCAACTTCTTATTTTCTAAGCGTTTTTTTATAGAGCGCATATTACTCTCTACTATGCTTTGCCTGCGACGATTTGTTTCATCAAGTATTTTAGCTATATCTTCTGCTTCCTTATTAGTACGCGCTGTAAACAGATTAAAAGCAATGGAAGCGTGCTCAATGCGACCAGCTGTATTTATTCTTGGTCCTAAGGCAAACAATAAATCATAAGTATCTATAGAATCCTTTTTAACGCGGGAAACTTTTATTAAATAATAAAGCCCTAAACGATGCGTTTTTCTAATTACTTTTAAGCCAAAATAAACAAGCATTCTGTTCTCATCTAAAAGCGGCATTTGATCTGTTGTTGTTGCAAAACCAACTAAATCCAAAAGCCGTTTTTCCCAAGCCTCGGTTATATTTTTATGTTTTATTTTTTTACGCAAGGCCTGCGCTAATTTAAAAGCAACACCAGCTCCAGATAAATCCCGCATTGGATAATGGCAGTCCTTTTGCTTGGGATTAAGAATAGCAAACGCTCTTGGCGTTTTTTGAGGAACTTCATGATGATCAGTAATAATAACATCAAAACCTTTTTTATTAGCGTCTTCTACCTCATTATAATTAGATGACCCGCAATCAGTAGTTATAATAAGGTTAACTTTTTGTTCTTTAAAATATTTAATCGCGTTTAAATTTAAGCCATATCCTTCTTTATGCCTGTCTGGCAAATAAATATATTTCTCTAAACCTACTTTTTCAAAAAAATCATATAAAATAAAACTAGAGCAAATACCGTCAACATCATAATCGCCAAAAATACCTATTTTTTCATTATTTTTTATAGCCTTTTTAATTCGCTCTACAGCCTTTTTCATTCCTTTCATTAAAAAAGGATCATGCGAATCGCGATCATAATCTGGATTAAAAAAGCGCTCGCGCGCTTTTTTATCTTTATAATCTATATTGCGATTTGAAAGTAGTTTATCAACTATGTTTTTCGCTTTGTTTGCTAATACTCTCCATTCCTTTTGCATAATAATTTTTAAATATACTCACTTGCACACAAAAGTTGCTTTAAATGTTGGAGTAAAATCTTTTTTATTATCAGGCTCTAATTTTATAAACATACGTTCTTCTTCTTTACATTCAAACATTGGCGGAAAATTAAAATCCTTGCCTAAAGCCCGCGCATCAGCGTCTTGAATATCAAATCTTAAATAATAAACCTTGCATTTGGTTATATAAGAAAGAGATTTTTTAACTATATCAGCTGGCGTTGTCATTCCTCTTATTATAAAATCGCGAGCTCCCATTTTTTGAGCTTCTTCTTTATCTTCCTGCCTGCCTAAATGAGAAAAAACCATTACTGGTATTTTTGCCGTTGATACGCTTCCTTTTAAATTTTTCATCATTTCAAATCCGCTCATTCTCGGCATTACAATTCCAGTAATAATAACATCTGGCAAAAATTTAGTAGCCATATCAAAACCTTCTAAACCATCAAAAGCCGCTTTAACCTCAAAACCTCCAGATTTAAAAACTCCTTTTAATAAATTTGCTGATTCTTCGTCATCGTCAACAATCAAAACTTTGGGTTTTTCATCAATTTTTTTAATATCTTCTTTATTATGCGCTTCTTTTAACATAAATTATATTAAACTAAGATCTATTAAACTTTTTTTAATTTTTTCATTGCTAACTTCAAAACCGTCTTTGAAAATAATTTCTTCCTGATAATTAATATCTTTAAAATAAGATAATTGTTCTCTTGATAATCTTTCATTAAATTCATTTTTAAAAATCTTTTTTGCTATATTAATAATGTCGTCAAATTTATGAAATTCTTTAATTATAAAATATAAATCAACATAGTCTTTCCATTTAGCGCGCCTCCCTAAAGCAAATAATTTCATTGCCGCAAGTGTTAAAAGATTTGGCATATTAATAATATCATCTAATTTTTTACTAAAACGAATAGGATACGGATAATAAAAAAATGTTAATTGAACTTCGTTTATAAAAAAAGTGTATTGCCCCTTTTCATCTCGAATAGTTTTACTAATTGAATGCGTTTTTTTAATTACACGCTTTATTTTATCATTATCAAATTCTTTCAAAGAAAACATATCAAAATCAATTGATTCTCTATGTCCTATCTGCAATGCAACAGCTGTACCTCCAACTAATCCGAAATCGCGAGAAAATTTAGATATTAGCGGTAATAGCTTTTTTTGTTCTTTGATTAAAATTTCCTGATGCATATTTATTAAAATAGAGTTGAAAATAATTTTTTGTTTTAGGGTGATAATTTATCCTTTTTCTATTAGTCGCTTCTCTAAAAATTGCTGCCATCTCATTTATTCCTAGAATTTTTATCAATTCTAGCACATCGTCCCAATCGCCATAATTTAGAGTATGCTCAACAATTGATTCTGGATTAAGATTTTCGGGATTTTTCACGTACCAAACCAAAGTCGGCCTGTCTTTCATAAATTTAGATAGTTTTTCTTGCGTTTTGTTTTTTAATTTATTATTTATTTTTTTCATAAAAAACAAGTAATCTATATTTTTTTATAAAAAACAAGGTTATCAATGTTTTATTACGAGTGAAACGAGTTAGAAAACATTAGATGTTCTAATTTTTTTCATAAAACAAATCAATTATTTCTAAAGCCTAATTATCAACAATCAAAACTTTTGGTTTTTCTTCTAATTGAATGTTTTTTTATTTTCTGTTTCTTTTGTTGCCATAAAAATATTTTTAGGGAAATTGCCATTTATAACAATAATGCTCAGCATCTTTTTTGCAAATTGTTAACAGCACAAGAATTAACATGACCAACTTGATTTCTGTTTACAACAATATTTTTTCTATTGGAACTAAACATTGCAAAATTATAAGCATCTTGTTCGTAATACATTGATGTATTACCAACTCTGGTCATATAATGCTTTGCCATAGGATCACAAATAGGATTACTACTACTTGTCCATCTATATTCACAGCTAGTATCAAAATTAGCAGTACTATTTAAATCATCATCTACCCAGCCGCTTCCACTTCCGCCTCCGCCATCACTTTCTATTTTAAATCCATAAAAATAAGTCTTTGCAGAATCACCAAGTATTGTAGTATCCCCACCAAAACCCGCATGGAGCTCTAAATAATCTGTTCCATCAACACTAACAAGAACTCCAAACGGAACACTTCCCCCGGCACCGCTATTACTGTTCCCATAATCTTCTTTTATTTTTGCTCCATTTTTACTAAGAGCTATAAGCATATCTCTTGGTCCGGTTGCTTGCGTATATGATCCACCTATATAATAAATACCTGCTGGTGGCGTCCATCTGCTAGTAGTATTATTATAATAATTCCCAATATCAAATTCTTCGTTTTCAAATGTAATTTTATCCCACTCAATATTATTATTAGGAGAAAGTACTAATTGATTAATCCCGTTTTTATTAGCCAAGAATGCAATAGAATTACCTCCACCGCCACCAATTATAGGTAGCCAATAAACATTGTTTGAAGTCCCAATTGGACTTGGTTGATATATACGCCAGTAATCTCCTTTTTTTACCGGCATCATGATACCCTCTGCGTCCCCTTGTGAATCATTTGCGGTTCTGAGTGTGATTGGATTACTGTTACTATCTGTATATCCATAATGTACACCGCTTGGTGGTTTGTTTGCAGTAACGACAAACCCATCTGTTGCTGCTTGATAAGTAGTATTAATACCCCTGATTTCCCAATTACCAAGTGAGAAACCGCCTCCGCCTCCGCCCCCACCAAACGGAGCGCTTGAGCAGTTGTTTCCGTTCTCGTCGCAATAATACTTTGCCCCAACAGCGCCTTCAATGTCAAGCTTTAAGTCCTGTTCTCCGCCTGTGCTCGGACTTATTGTCCCAATCCCCACTTTCCCGTCAAATATGGCAGATATTGGAGTTGAGAAAAACTGGGTTATGCCGTTAACTCCCAATATGCCGTTTATCGCTGTTCCTAAACCCAAAGTTAATATGTCTGTGATTTGATTTCCATTTATTGTTTTGCTTCCTTGCAATGTTTGAGCATTAGAACTTATATTTAATGGAGACGCCACATTGCCATCTGGAGGGTTTTGTAAAGGTCCTGACCATGTTGCAAAAGCAATGTTTATTCCTATGGCAAGCACAATAGCCATAGTTATTATAGATAAAGACCGCAATGATTTATTAAAGTTTTTCATAATAAAAATTGGTTAATTTTTAATTTAAATAAATAGTATCATTTTTTAATTTTAAAAGCAATAATATTATTTTTAATTAAGCGCTTTTATTCCGGGCAATTTATTGCCTGATAAAAAATCAAGCATTGCCCCGCCGCCAGTAGAAATATGGTAAAAATTACCCTTTTTAAGCATTTTTTTCTGCTCTAAAAAAGCAAGAGTATCTCCTCCTCCAATTATAGTTTTAACTTTGCTTTTTAAAACATCTTTTGCTATAGCTTCTGTTCCCTTTTCAAAATATTTATCTTCAAATTTCCCCATTGGTCCGTTCCAAATTATCATATTTGATTTTTTTAAAATATTCGCGAACAATTCATTTGTGTCAGGACCTATGTCAAAAATCATATCTCCCTTATTTATCTTGCCAATAGCGGAAATTTTTATATTTCCCTTTTTTGTTTTTACTATCGCATCAATAGGCAAGTGAAGATTAACAGATGTCAAATCAATTCCATTGCCATTTAAATTTTCAATAACATTTTTATCAATAACAGAATCGCCTATCGCAATCCCTTTTATATGAAGAAGCGTGTTTCCCAAAGCTCCTCCAACAATAACATTGGCATTTTTTTTCAAAAAATGCTCAATCATCTTTAACTTAGTGCCTACTTTTACTCCTCCTATAATAACGCTCAAGGGGCTAACAAAATTATTGTAAGCTCTTGTTAAAACTTCTATTTCTCGCTTCATTTCCAAACCGCCAAAACAAGGCAAAAATTTTGTTATCGCGTCAATTGAAGCGTGCGCCCGATGAGATACTGAAAAAGCGTCATTAACATATATTTCCCCCAAACTTGCTAATTTTTTAGCAAAATTTTTATCATTTTCTCTTTCTTCTATATGAAAACGCAGATTCTCCATTAAAACTAATTTATGCTTTATATTTGTAACTTCAAATTTATCTGAAAAAAATATTTTATCTTTTAATAACTTGTTTAACGTTGGAATTAAATGTTTTACGCTTAATTCAGGAATAATTTTGTCTTGAGGTCTTCCTATATGAGTTAAAAAAACTATTTGAGAAACGCCATTTTTAAGTAAAAATTTTATAGTTGGCAAAGAGGCTTTTATTCTCCACATTTCACCTAAAACATCGCCTTCTTCAATCGGTACATTAAAATCAACTCGCATTATTACTTGTTTCCCTTTCCAATTTTTATATTCATCAACAAATTTCATATTAATATTTATTTTACCACTTTTTTATATAATTGTGAAATTATGCACTTATGCACATATTCATAAAACCTAAAACTTAAAACACTTTTCTGACTATAGAGACGATCGTCTATATAGTCAGAAAAGTGAAATTATTTTTTAATAGATATATAAATACTGAAGTTATAGCGGGGTCTGACCCCGCTATGAAATACTATTTATGATTTTTATAAAGTGTGCTAAAATGTTTTTATTTCCGAGTGAAGCGAGGAAACAAGATTTTCTTATTTCCGAGTGAAGCGAGGAAACAAGATTTTCTTATTTCCGAGTGAAACGAGTAAACAAAGTTATCAATATTTTCTTATTGAGCTTTAGCGAGATTAGAAAATATTAGATGTTTTTATGTTAAATAATTTATTTCGCTCTATAACATTTTTATTAGGTATTTGGGCTATAATTCAGAATGAAATTTTTTTAGGCGCGCTTATTATTGTTTCAGTATTATTCTCTCTTATTTTTAAACTTCGCGAAAAAATATTTATAAAAGAATCAATCTACGCGCGCGAATGGGAACTTGTTGGAGTTTCACTTGCTTTAGCTAACGCGCTTTTTATAGCTTTTCCATTTTTCTCAGACTCTGATTTTGCCCTGCATTTTTGGGGAGGCTTATTCGTAGCATTATATGCTACTCAAATTAAAATAGAAAAAGGAAAAATTAAAAGTTGGTTGTTTATACTTGGCATAGTTGCATTATTTGGTGTTCTGTGGGAATTTTGGCAATTTGGAATGGATAATATAAGAATCGCTTGGGATTTGGGCTTAATTCATTTTCAACCAAGCCCTAATGACACAATGCTTGATTTAATTGCGGATATAACAGGAGGAGTATTTGCTATTTTAATTTCTTTTATAAATAAAAAATGAAAAATCTTATAAACTTTATTAAATTAACGCACAAATTTCAGCAAGTAAAAAGAGCTCTATATGTAAATGGCGAAAACAGGAAAGAAAACGATCAAGAACATAGCTACCAGTTAGCTATGGTGGCTTTTTATTTAATCAATTCTAAAAATTTTAAATTAAATTCTGATTTAGCTATTAAATACGCGCTTGTTCATGATCTTGTAGAAATATATGCTGGCGACACGCCTGCTTACACTAAAAATAAAAAACTAAGAGATAGCAAAAAGAAAAGAGAATATATAGCAGAAAAAAAATTAAAAGAAAATTTTCCTGAATTTAAAGACTTGCCTAAATTAATTCGAGGATATAAGGAATTAAAAGATAAAGAAAGCAAATTTGTGTACGCGCTTGATAAAATAGTTCCTACGATAAATATTTACTTAGACAAAGGGCGGACATGGAAAAATAACAAAGTAACATTTGAGGAAATAATTGAATACAAAAAAGACAAGGTTAAAAAATCTCCTGAAATAGAATCCTATTATAAAAAACTGATAAAAATAATAGAAAAAGATAAATCGCGCCTGTTTGATTTTTAATAATTTTTAGTATATATTATAGTTATGAGATTAAAAAATATTTTAATTTTTACTGCATTGTTTTTAGTTGTTGTTAGCACTCTTGGTTTTTTAGGCTTTAGCGCAATGGATCATAATGGGCAATTTTTATGCCATATTTCCGCTATATCAGGTCAAAGCAAATGCCCAACTGAAAATATTTTAAATTTAGCAAGCCACCATACTTTAGGGCTTAGTCTTTTAACGCAATCAATTATTAAATTGAATTTAATCTTACTTATACTCCCGATTATTCTAATAATTATATTTTACTTGCTCAATATATTGGAATTTTCGCCAAATTATTATTATTCGCGAAACAAAGAGTTAAGTTCTAATCCTTTTAAAAAATTCTTTGCCTTTTTAGCGCGTTATAATAAACAAGACCCTTATTATATTTTATTGGGCGTAGTTTAACTAAATTTCCTATTTTTGAAACCGTAAACTATTGCCCATTCAAATTATTGAATGGGTTTTTTAATTATTTAATTTACTAAAAAATGAAAAAATCAATTATATATATTGCAATTATAGTTATAGCAATAATAACAGCGATTAGTTTGATAAGTTTGAATAACGCCTCGCCTAAATACTCAATGGGTATGCTTAATGTAAGCGAAAATACAGCTTTTGATTTTGGCGTTACTAATATGCAACAAGGAAAAGTATCTCATAAATTTAAATTATTAAATGATGGTAATGAAACAGTAGATATTGAAAAAGTTTATACTTCCTGCGGATGCACAACTGCTTATCTTATAGGCGACGATGGCAATAGGTATGGAGAATTCGGTATGCAAGGGCATGGACTTAAAGCATCGGCAAATATAGAAGTAGAGGCAAAAGATTCTATTATTCTTGAAGCTATATTTGATCCTGCTGCTCACGGACCAGAAGCTATTGGCAAAGTAAAACGCTTTATCTACATAGAAACTAATTCTAAAACAAAGCCAAAAATACAATTAGAATTATCAGCTGACGTAATAAATGAAAAAGTTTCAAATGCTTTGCCAAAAGCAGAAGCAAATATAATGGAATATGATTTTGGAGAAATTTTTAAAAAAGACGGCATTGTAAGCGCAGATTTTATAATAAATAATTCTGGTAACGCGGATTTAATAATAGGCGAAATAACAACTTCTTGCGGATGCACTAGCGCAAAAACTGATAAAACTGAAATTCCGCCACAAAAAAATGCTGTTTTAACTGTTTATTTTGACCCTAATTTTCATAAAGAACCAGAAAGCAGATTTTCCCGTTCTATATTTGTTCCTACTAATGATCCAAATAATAAAGAATTGGAATTTAAAATTTTTGCAGAACTTAAATAATTTTTAATTAAAATCTAGCCATGTCCCGCATATAAGGCGGGACATGGGAAATACTAAAAACATGATAAAAAAATTAAAAAAAGTATGTTGGAAATGGACAGCAATACTATTTATTGTTATATTTATAATAACGCAAGTATTTGGCTTTAACGCAAATATAATACATAATACTCGCATCTATTTAGAAAAATACAATGACAAAAAACTAATAAAAACCGTTATACCTGAATCAGGATTTACATTGCCTGTTGTATGGGAAGGATTTGGCAAACAAATGATTGAAAAAGAAGTTATTGACGCTGTAAAATTTGAAAAATTATATTATGATAAAGGCGGAATTCCTGATGACATAAAAGAACTGCTTTACAGCGAAAATAACACAAATATTAAAATTAACCCTGAAAACGCCGGTTTTATTCTTAATCTTTTTTGGGCTTTTGGACTTTCTAATAAAAATCCTATTTTAGAACAAGGACCAATGACAAACAAAGAATACGGCGGAGCGCAAAATTTCGCTTCCACAGGAGGATGGACGCTTTCAAAAGAAAACGCAATGAATTATTACAGCAAATATTCTTTTACTCCTTTAAATAAAGAACAACAAGAATTAGTTGAAAAAGTGTCAAAAAATATTTTTAGGCCTTGTTGCGGAAATTCTGTTTATTTCCCGGATTGCAATCACGGCATGGCAATGCTTGGATTATTAGAACTAATGGCGTATCAAGGAATAAACGAACAAGAAATGTATAATGTTGCGCTTGTTGTAAACTCGTACTGGTTTCCAGAAACATATATAACAATAGCTAAATATTTTGAAAATCGCGGAGTTTTATGGGAAGAAGTAAAAGCAAAAGAAGTTTTAAGCTCTTCTTATTCAAGCGCGCAAGGATTTAGAGAAGTGCTTAATGAAGTATCTCCTCCAAAAATACAAGGAGGTAGTGGCAATAGTTGCGGAGTTTAAATTTTTAATTTTAATTTTAATTTCATCATTATAAATTTTAATGATGAAAATGAAAAAAATAAACATATGAATAATTTTTTTAACACAGCTTATGCTCACGGAGGAGAAACAGGAGAATCTTTTAATCAGTTTGGTATGATGGGTAGTTTTGGTCCAATGTACGGAGGAGGATACGCAATGAATTTTTTTGGCTGGACTTTTATGATTCTTTTTTGGATTTTAATTATTGTTTTAATAATAGCAATAGTTAAATGGATAAATAAAAAATAAAAAAATAACCACTAAAAGTAACAATATAATAATTTTTAATTTTATTATATATGGAATTTGATTACACAAAAACAACAAATAAAAATTTTGATAACGCTGTTTTAACTGTTCAAAAAGAAATTGAAAATTCTGGTATGCGCGTTTTATATACGCATGACACGCAAAAAACTTTAAGCGAAAAAGGAATAAAACGAGAACCTTTTAAAATTGTTGAGTTTTGTAATGCCAAATACGCTAATGAGTTTTTAAACGCTGATATTAAAATCGGGTTATGTATGCCGTGCAAAATAAATATTTATGTTCAAGGTGGACAAGTCTATATTTCTGGTATGAGGCCAATTATTTTGCCAATGTTTTTTCCAAAAGCTGACTTAGGAAATATGCCTCAAGAAATTGATAAAATTATACAAAATATTATTAATAACGCAATGTAAAATTCTATGGAAAATTTAGAAGAAAATCAAATTTACACTTGCCCAATGCATGTAAATATAGAGCAAAAAAGCCCCGGAATGTGTTCGGAGTGTGGTATGAGTTTAGTTAAAAAAAATAATGATAAACACGCGGGACATAAAACAGTGTCATTTCTTAAAAAATTCTGGATAAGTTTGATTTTAACTATTCCAGTGCTTTTCTATTCTGATCTTATAAAAAATTTATTTTCATTTGAAGCGCCGACTTTTACAGGCTCTATTTATTTATCATTGATTTTAGGTTCTATTATTTTTTTCTATGGCGGCTCAATATTTTTAACAAGCGCTTATCGCGAACTTAAAGGCCGTTCCCCGGGAATGATGAGTTTAATATCGCTTGCAATAACAACAGCTTATGTTTACAGTGTTTTTGTTGTAATATTAGGTAATGGAAACGAGCTTTTTTGGGAACTTTCAAGTTTAATCACTATAATGCTTTTAGGCCATTATATTGAAATGCGTTCAGTAAAAAGCGCTCAAGGCGCTTTAAAAGAATTGTCAAAATTAATACCTGACTTTGCTGAACTAATTAAAAATAATAAAAACGAAACTAAAAAAGTTCCTATTTCTGAATTAAAAATAAATGATGTTATTTTAGTTCGACCCGGGGGAAGAATTCCAGCTGACGGCATAGTTATTGAAGGAGAATCAGATGTAGACGAGTCTATGATTACAGGCGAATCAAAGCCAGTAACAAAAAATATACAAAGCAATGTAATTTCCGGGACTGTTAATGGCAATGGCTCTCTTATTATAAAAGTAAAAAAAATAGGAGAAAATACATTTTTATCCGGCGTAATGAGATTAGTTCGCGAAGCGCAAGCTTCTAAATCGCGACTTCAATTGTTATCTGACCGCGCGGCTTTTTATTTAACTGTAATTGCTATTATATCCGGATTTAGTTCTTTTATATTTTGGATTTTCTTTGCGCCAGAATTTAGCTTTGCCATAGAGCGATTAGTTGCTGTTTTAGTTATTGCCTGTCCGCACGCGCTTGGACTTG
>JBBTYX010000073.1:0-4479 GCA_038078515.1 Patescibacteria group bacterium
AAATCTTTGATAAAATGGGTTCGAGCGAAGTCATAAAAATACTCCAACACAAAAACCTCAGCTTTAAAGCTGAGGTTTTTGTTTGAAGATTAAAGAGTATTTTTATAATGTTTTTTAATGAGAATAAGAGAGTTTAGAAATAATTACAGGTTCTTATTGTGAGCAAGGCGAACAACAAGGTTCTGAGCGAAGCGAAGGCTCTTATTTTTCATTGCTATTTCTAATTTTAAGCGAGCTATTTTTTGCGCTATTTCTCGCGGATTTTTATTTTCAACAAGAGATTTTTTAATAACTTCGGTTGTCGTTTTTACAATTTTACGCTTTACTAAATCAAACATTTTCTTAGCGCCATACCCCCTATATTCCGCGTACGAAGAAATAACTCCGCCAGCATTAGCAACAAAATCCGGGACTATAAGAATTCCATTTTTAAAAAGTTCGTTTTCAATTTGTTCTGATATGGGAATATTTCCACCCTCAACTATTATTTTTGCTCTGATTTTATTTTTATTGCTGTTATTAATAACATCAGTTACAGACGCAGGTATTAAAATATTTGCTTGCGTTTCCCAAAATTTATCTAAAGCTATATGGGAATATTGCGGATATTCACTAAGTGGCTTTTTATCTTTTATTAATTTTTCAATTATTTTTGCGTCAAGACCTTTTTTATTATATATTGCCGTGTTTTTATTTGATAGCGCAACAATTGTAGCGCCCATTTCTGTAAGATATTTATAAGCGAAAATTCCTACATTGCCAAAGCCATGAATTGCAATTGTTGCGTCTTTAATATCAATGTTTATAAGTTTCGTTGCAATTTTTGTTGCCCACGCAACTCCAAAACCAGTACTTCCAAGTTCATGCGGCAAACCGCCCGCGCTTAACGGCTTTCCTGTTGCAGAATGTAAATCACCTATTGATTCTGTAAACCATAACATTTCTTTTTTGCCAGTATTTATATCAGGGCCTGCGATATAAAATTTTGGAATAAACATTTTGATTTTTTTGGCAAAACTTTGAATAAAAGATTTTTTAAGCTTTTCATTGCCACCAGACCACACAATGCCAGCTTTTGCTCCGCCAAAAGGGATTCCTGTTAAAGCGTTTTTCCATGTCATAGTTCTGGCTAGTCGTTGCGCCTCATTTTCATTGACATTTGAAGTCATTCTAATTCCGCCCTTTCCCGGACCAAGAACCGTATTATCAATAACCAAAAATCCTTCCATTCCTATTTTTGAGTCATATATTTTTATAATATATTCAGGGCCAAATTTATCTTTCATATTAAAACGCGATACTACACGCAAAAAAGTTTCAAATTAGTTTAGCGTAAGTTATATTATAACTTAAAATTATATTAAAACAAAATAATCATTTAAAGAAGTATATAAGTATTGTGTTTTTTAATTTATAATGATACATTATTTATATATTTGCCGCGGTAGCTCAGGGGTAGAGCAGGAGCCTGAAGAGCTTTGTGTCGGTGGTTCGATTCCGCCCCGCGGCAAAACAATACTTATGCGATTTGTGCAAGCAAATATTTTTTTATATTTTTTTCTTTTAGCATTAGGGATAAGCGGATTTTTTTTCGCTGTTATTTGGCCGCAAGTAATAGGATTTTACGCTTTTATCGCTTTTGCCGCGATTGGTGGATTTGGAGTTTCTCTTTATATTTACCACACTAAAAAACATCGCAAAGAGCTTGTCTGCCCTATTGGTTCAGATTGCAACGCTGTTATAAACAGCAGATACTCTAAATTCTTAGGAATACCTTTGGAATATTTGGGAATGTTTTATTACGCGCTTATTTTTTCTTCTTATATTATTTTAATTTTCGCTCCATATATCCTGTCAGAACTTTTTTTATATGGTTTAATAATATTTACTGCTGGGGCGTTTCTTTTTTCTTTGTATCTTTTATTCGCGCAAGCTTTTATTTTACAACAATGGTGTATTTGGTGTATTCTTTCTGCAACGCTTTCCATTGTTATTTTTATAATTTCCCTTGCAAATATAGATTTTGCTATATCATTATTAGCTGAAATAACAATTGTTACTTCAGCTATTCACTCATTTGGATTTGCTCTTGGAATAGGAGCTGTTACATCGGCTTTATTACTTTTTTCCAAATTTTTGCGCGACCTTGATATTAATAAAAACGAATTACAAACTCTAAAAATAATTTCAGAGCTTATATGGCTTGGATTGGCGTTTATTTTTATAAGTCAATTTATAGCTTTTATTGGCAATGCCAATATATTGGCGCGTTCTGGTCCATTTTTAGCTCAGACTGTGGCGCTTTTTGTTGTGGCAATAAGCAGCGCTGTTTTAATGATAATTTTCGCTCCATTTTTAATGGCAATTCCATTTAACGAAAAAATAAATAATAATAGTCATTCTTCTTTTAGGTCTTTAAGAAAACCATTGTTTTTAACAGGGGCAATATCGTTTTCATCATGGTATTTTGCTTTTATTATGAATTATTCTCAAAAATTCTCGCTAATTATTTTGCTTTTAGCATATATAGCGGTTATTGTTATTGCAATTGCAACAGCTTTTTTTTGGGAAAAAAGAATTATTAGCAAAGTCGCAAAATAATATTATTACAAATAAAACAACCAGCGTCTTGCATTTTTTTAAATATTATGCTATGGTTAAAATCTGTTCGAGAAATAAAAAAAGGAGGAAATTTTGAATGAATATAGACTTAAATAAATTATTAAAAGACGAGGCAACTAAAAATTCATCAATTAAAGAAGGTCAAGAAGTAGAAGGAGAAATCTTAAATATTGATAAAAACAGAATTTATGTTGATTTAAGCCCCTGGGGAACAGGGATGATTTATAAATCCGATTTATCTACTAGATATAATTCTAGCAATGATATTTTAATTGGAAAAAAAGTAAAAGCTAATATTTTTTCATTAGAAAATAAAGAAGGTTTTATTGAGCTTTCTTTTGAAGAATTAAATAAGAGAGATGCTTTTGTTAAAATTGAAAATTTAAAAGATAGTAAAAAAATTGTTAGCGCGAAAGTTGTTGGTGCTAATAAAGGAGGTTTGATGATGGAATTTGAAGGATTAAAAGGATTTTTGCCTTCAAGTCAACTTTCTACAGAGCATTACCCAAGAAGTTCTGGCGGGGATAGTAATGAAATATTAAGCAAGCTACAAGATTTAGTGGGAAAAAATTTAAATGTCCGTGTTTTAAATAAAGATAAAGACGGACAAAATGTTGTTTTTTCTGAAAAAGCCGCCAAAGAAAACGACACTAAAAAAATGATTTCCAAGTATAAAATAGGCGATGTGATTGACGGAAAAGTAAGCGGCGTTGTTGATTTTGGGATATTTATCAGCTTTGATAATAATTTGGAAGGATTGGCTCATATATCAGAGCTTGATTGGCAAATTATAAAAGATCCAAAAGAATTTTTTAAAGTGGGAGATAAAGTTAAGGCTAAAATAATAGGAATTAAAAATAATGATATTAATTTTTCTTTGCGCGCTTTAAAAGACGATCCATGGAAAGATATTGATAAAAAATATAAAATCGGGGAAATTTATGAAGGCGCTGTTAAAGAAATTCATCCATTTGGAGCTTTTGTTTTTCTTGATGATAAAATACATGGATTAGTTCATATATCTCAATTTGGAAGTATTTCTAATATTAAAAAACAACTAAGCGAGGGCAAGAAATATAACTTTAAAATAGCGTCTATTGAAAAAAGTGAACATCGCATGGCCTTGCAATTAGTTATAAAAGATGAACCAAAACCAAAAACAAAAACAAAGCCAAAGTCAAAGCCAAAAAAACAATAAAAAATTTTTTAAAAAAGGGTCTCCGGGCGCTATTTCAACTTTATTGAGAAATTTTGGTCTTTTCACGCTAATTTTAGTTATTTTGTCAGGAGTTTTCGCTCTTTTTAACGGAGGTTTAAAAACTGACGCGGAAAATATTTCTTTTAGCAAGTTAATAGAAGAAATAAATAAAGGACAAGTAAAAAGTATAATAGTTAATCAAGACAGATTAACTATTACTTTGAAAAGCGATGAAATCAAAAAATCAGTAAAAGAACCTGAAAGTTCCCTATCAGAGCTGTTAATTTTTTATGGCGTTGAAAAAGAAATAATAAAAAACCTTAATATTGAAGTAAAAACTTCTAATAGAAATACATTTTACATTACAACAATATTAGGCACTCTTTTGCCAATTTTGCTTATTGGCGGATTTATGTGGTATTTAATTCGCGCAACACAAAAAAAGCAGGGCGATGTTTTTGGTTTTGGAAGAGCAGGAGCGCGACTTGACCAAAATGCGAAAAATAAGATTACATTTAAAGATGTGGCTAATTTAAAAGAAGCAAAAGAAGAGTTAGAAGATGTGGTTGATTTTTTAAAAAATCCCGGAAAATATCACGATATTGGAGCTAAAATTCCTCGCGGGGTTATTTTAATGGGCTCCCCTGGCACTGGAAAAA
>JBBTYX010000074.1:0-5945 GCA_038078515.1 Patescibacteria group bacterium
ACAAAATAGCAGAGCAATTAGAGAATATTTAAATAATAAAAGATTAAGAATTTTTATAATATGGAACTTTGAACATATCAAAATTCAAGTTTCTTGGTTTAAAATCCAATGACGCATATTCCTGTTTTATTAAATGAAGTTCTAATAGAATTAAATCCAAAGCCCAATGATAATTTTATTGATTGCACAGTTGGAGAAGGAGGGCATAGTAAAGAAATTTTAAAAAAGATAGCTCCTAATGGATTATTATTGGGAATTGATAGAAATAATGAACAAATTAAAAGAGCAGAGAAAAATTTAGCTGAATTTGGTAAAAGAGTTATTTTAACGCGCGGAAAATTCAGTGAATTAAAAAAAATTGTTTTGGAAACTAAGTTTCCGATTCCAAATGGAATAATTTTTGATTTAGGTTTTTCTTCTGCTGAACTTACAGGGCACGGACTTAGTTTTTTAAAAGATGAGGTTTTAGATATGCGATATGATAAAGACGAAAATATAGAAACAGCGCGCGACATAATAAATAATTGGCCAATTAAAAAAATTACAGAAATTTTATATGAATACGGCAATGAAAGATACGCTAAAAGAATAGTTGAAAATATTATTAAAGAGAGAAAAGTAAAGAAAATAAATACTACTTTTGAATTATCTAATTTAATTAAAAAAAGTTATCCCAGGAATTGGAAACACGGAATAAATCCGTCTACTCGCGTATTTCAGGCGCTTCGCATAGCTGTTAATAATGAATTTGAAGAAATAAAACAAGGATTGCGAACAGCGCTTGAAATAGTTGATGAAAAAGGAATAATTTTAGTTATAAGTTTTCATTCTGGAGAGGATAGAATAGTTAAGAATATTTTAAAGGAATATGGAAAAGTAAAATTAATTAGAGCAAGTAAGGAAGAAATATTGAAAAATAAAAGATCAAGAAGCGCTAAGATGAGAGTATTAAAGTAAAATATTCTCAAACCCCGAGTTCAATTTTTAAGGTTATTTATTTAAGGTTTTCATTTTTATGACAAACAATATATTAAAAATTTTAAGCGCTATATTAGTTATTTTTGTATTTGCGTTAGTATTAGAAATTGGCAGTTTGGGGGAAATAAGTTTTGTAATGCGAGATAAAAATACTAATTTTGATGAATTAAAATTAAAAAATGAATTATTCGCTATAAGTTATTCTGATTATATTTTAAATAATAAAGGCTTATTATCTGTTAAAGAGAATTTTAACTTAGTTACAGTAGGAGAATTAGTGTACTTAGATACTTATAATACGAACTCCATTTTCAGTATAGCTAGATAGAATTTAACTAATAGTTAAAAACTAATAAATAATTGATAAACTTGTTGCTCGCAAGAAGAACTTTTTTATGAGATTAATATCTTTTTCTTTAATAATATTTTTAATTAGCACGATCATTATTGGTCGTTTATTTTTTATTCAGGTTAAAAATTTTGATGTTTATACCAAACAAGCTGAACAGTATCAAAACTTAGTAACTAATATAGAGCCAGAGCGAGGAGATATTTTTTTTCGCAATAAATTTGAAGAAACATTTTTAGTTGCCACAAATAAACATTTTTATAGAGTATATGCTGTTCCATCTAAAATTAAACCTGAAAATCAAGATAAAATCGTTGATATTTTAACAAAAAATCTTGATTTAGATAAAGATTTTGTAATGAGTAGAATTGTTAAAGAAAACGACCCATATGAGCCTATTAAAGACGGACTTGAAGAAAAGAGTATAGTATTTTTAGATGAAATTAATAAAATAAATAAAGGAGCCGTAGGAAAAGAAGTTTATTTGTCTAGATTTTATCCTTTGAATAATATAGCTTCTCATGTGATTGGTTTTACTGATAAAGATAAATTAGGAATTTATGGAATAGAAAAATATTACAATGATATTTTAAGCGGAAGCCCCGGTATATGGAACGGTATTCGCGATACTTTTGGTCAATTAGTGAAATTTAAAGGAGGTTTTACTAAAAATGTTACCCCTGGCGATGATTTAGTTTTAACTATTGATTATAATATTCAACTTCAGACTGAAAAAGTTTTAGAAGATATAATTGAAAAATGGGACGCGTCAGGAGGAAGTATAATAGTTCTTGACCCTAATAATGGAGATATTTTATCAATGACTTCTAAACCTGATTTTGATTTAAATAATTATAGTCAGAAAAAACCTAATTTATTTTTAAATCCCGTTGTTCAAAGTCTTTTTGAACCAGGATCTATTTTTAAACCAATAACAATGGCTGCTGGATTAGATAAAGGAGTAATTACAGCAAGAACAAAATATTTAGATAAAGGTTTTATTGAGAAAAGCGGTTATACTATTAGAAATTCTGATGAAAAGGCTCATGGAGAACAGAATATGATTGATGTTTTAGCGCTTTCTTTAAATACAGGAGCGGTTTTTGTACAGGATCAGTTAGAAAAAAATGTGTTTAAAAATTATATAGAAAAATTTGAATTTGGACAAAAAACAGGAATTGATATTTCAGGAGAGTTAAGCGGTAATATTGTAAATTTAGATACAATGCGCGATATAAACTATGCAACAGCTTCATATGGACAAGGTATTTCTGTTACTCCTATACAAATGATAACTTCTTTTTCAGCTATTGCTTTAAACGGCAATTTAATTAAGCCTCATATAGCAGATAAAATTATTTATTCTGATGGAAGTATAAATAAAATAGAACAAAATATATTTGTAAAATCAGTTATTGCTCCTGACACTGCTGCCACGTTAACAGCAATGTTAGTTAATTCATTAGAAAAGGGATACGCTAAAAAAGGCAAAGTAGACGGTTATATTTTAGCTGGCAAAACAGGCACTGCGCAAGTTCCTGATTTGGAAAAAGGAGGATATTTAAAGGATAAAACTATTCATACTTTTTTAGGTTTTGGTCCCGCGTTTGAACCAAAATTTATTATTTTAATTAAACTTGATTATCCTCAAGGAATAAATTTTGCTTCTGATTCCATAGGGCCGTCTTTTTCTAAATTAGCAAAGTTTATTTTAGATTACTACCAAATACCGCCTACGAACAGTCAATAAAATTTTCAATTTTTAATTTTCAAACAATTTTTAATCACATTTGCTTTTTAATTTTTATAAAGAAATCATTTAATACTAAGATAATATTAGTATATTTGCTTTTTAATTTTTTTTGTATTAAACTCTTATTATTGTGAAGTATTTTTTTATTAAACTTTGGAATTATTTTAATGTTTTTATAATAGCAATAATCATAGTTTTGCCTATAAGATATTTTATTGTTCAACCATTTTTAGTTAAAGGAGAAAGCATGTTTCCAACATTTAATAATTTAGATTATTTATTTATTGAAAAAATAAGTTATTATTTTTCGTTTTTTAAAAGAGGAGATGTAATAGTATTTCGTTCTCCTATCAATAAGTCAGAATTTTTTATTAAAAGAATTATAGGTTTGCCAGGAGAAAAAATTGAAATTAACAAAGGGAAAGTTATAATTATTAAAGATGATAAAAAGATGGAGATAGAAGAGCCATATATAAACGATTTATTAAAGAAAAATTTAAAAGCCACTATAAATGATAACGAATATTTTGTTTTAGGCGATAATCGCAATAAAAGTTTTGATTCTGAAGAATGGGGAAATTTAAAAAAAGATAAAATAATTGGCAAAGTATGGGTGCGCGTTTGGCCTTTTAAATAATAGAATTTAGGATTTAGTATTTAAAGAGAATATTTTATTTTTACTATATTATAATTTTTTATATTCTAAATTTTATTTCATGATAATTACAAGCCCTAAAGGAATAAAAGATATTTTGCCTCAAGAAGAAGCGTATTGGGATTTTGTTGAAAACGCAGTTAAAAAAACAGCCAAGGCTTACGGATTTGGGCGTATTCGTTTGCCTGTCATTGAAAAAACTAAATTATTTATTAAAGGAACCGGTAAAAATACTGAAATAGTAAAAAAAGAAATGTATTCATTTAAAACTAAAGGAGGAGATAATTTGACTTTACGTCCAGAAGGCACTCCAGGAGCAATGAGAGCTTATTTAGAAAGAGGAATGCGTTCCTTAGTTCAACCAGTAAAGCTTTATTATTTTGAACCTATGTTTAGGCATGAAAGACCTCAACACGGACGACAACGACAATTTTATCAAATAGGATTTGAAACAATAGGAAGCGAAAGTTCTGTTATTGATGCTGAAATTATACAGACTGTATATCGTTTTTTAATTAATTTAGGAATTGATAATTTTGTTTTTCAGATAAATAGCATAGGCGATATAAATTGTCGGTCTAAATATAAAAAAGTTTTACAAGATTATCTTTTTAAAAATAAAAGTGTTTTATGCGGTAATTGCCAAAAAGATATTCAAGATAGAATTTTTAATATATTTGAATGCAAAGAGGAGCATTGTCAGCAAATAGTAAGAATATCTCCTAAAATTATTGATAGCTTGTGTGAGTTATGCAGAATACATTTTAAAGAATTTCTTGAAATTTTAGATGAGATTGAAGTGCCTTACAGTTTAAATCATTCTATTGTCAGGGGACTTGATTACTATACTAGAACTGTTTTTGAAGTTTTAGCTGTAGATGAGTTTGGACAAATGTCTTCGCAATTGTCTTTAGCTGGAGGAGGGCGGTATGATTTTTTATCAGAATCTATTGGAGGACCTAAAATATCTGGAAGCGGAGTAGCTATTGGAGTAGAAAGAATCATAAGTGTTTTAGAAGATAAGAATATTGATGTTAACACTGGAAACAAATATCCTGATATTTTTATTGCTCAGCTTGGTTTTACAGCAAAAAAATATGGATTGAAATTATTTGATCAATTAGTGGAAGAGGGTATTAATGTAGAAGCGGCTTTTACTAAAGACGGTTTATCACCTCAACTTAAATTAGCAGACAGCAAAAATGCGCACTATACTATTATTATTGGTGAAAAAGAATTAAAAGATAAAAATGTTTTATTTAGAGATATGAAAAGCGGAAATCAGGAGATATTACAGATAAAAAATTTAATACCAGAATTGAAGAATAGATTAAATATAAGTTAAAAAAACAATTAAAAAGTGAATAATTTTTTATTGTTTAATGCTATTTGTTTATTATTTTATGAATTGTATTTTTTGTAAAGTAATTACACGAGAAACACCAACTAAATGGATTATTGAAGAAAATAATGATTTAATAGTTATAGAAGATATCAATCCAAGCGAACCAACTGATTGGTTAATAATTAGCAAGAAACATATTGTTTCTGTGAATGAAATAGAATATAATGATAAGGAATTAATATGGAAAATGTTTTTAAAAGCTAAAGAATTAGCTAAAAAATACAACATAGATAGCGTTGGTTATAAGCTTTTAATCAATGTTGGCAGGGGCGCTGGTCAGATTATTGATCATTTACATATACATATACTAAGTAAGTTAAAAGTTAAAAGTTAAAAATTAAAAATTAAAAATTAAAAGTTAAAAGTTTAGCGAGTTTACATTGAGTTTACATTAAAATTAGATAAAAATTTTATGAATATAATAATTAAAATTAAAAAGAAAGGGGGTAATATATGGCAGAAGTTAAAAATGAAGGAAAAAGCAATATCGGGGCAATGTTAAGAAAATTTCAGCTTTATATTAAAAAAAGCGATATTTTAAAGGAAGCAAAAAAAGCGCAATTTCGAACAAAACCTGTTAGCAAATCAAAAAGACGCAAATCAGCTCTATATCGCGCAAGGCAATCAGAGAAGTATGCTGAGCGAAGATAGTATTATAGTAATATTATGTACAATAATTATATTACAGTAGATACAAGGTTATCAATTCTCTCTTATGAACGTAGTGAATTAGAGAGAATTAGATATTCTTTATATCGAGCCAGACAATCAGAAAAATACGCTGAAAGGAGATAAAATGAATTTT
>JBBTYX010000074.1:6045-15949 GCA_038078515.1 Patescibacteria group bacterium
TTTTTACAAATCGAGAAACAAGGTTCTCCTAAAATTCTTAATGAACAAAGTGAATTTAGAATTTTAGTGAGGTTCTTATATCGAGCCAGACAATCAGAAAAATACGCTGAAAGGAGATAAAATGAATTTTTACAGATACGCTTTTTTTACAAATCGAGAAACAAGGTTCTCCTAAAATTCTTAATGAACAAAGTGAATATGGTATCTTAAAAAATAATGTTTAAGATTATAAATCATGAAGCTAATAACATCTTTAGACATAGGATCAAATATTATAAAAGTTGTAACAGCGCAAATAGAATCTCTTGATTTACAAGAATCAAGCGATGATTCTAATATTTCTATTATAGGAGTTAATAAAAAGCAATCAATAGGAGTAAGAAAAGGCGTTATTATTGATATTAATGACACAGCTTTTAATATTAAAAAAACTTTAGACGAGTTAGAAAAAACAATCGGACAAAATATTGACGAAGTTATTGTAGGCATTAACGGAGACAATATTTTAGGCATTAATGCCAAAGGAATAGTAGCAGTATCTAGAGCTGATAAAGAAATATCAAATATTGATACAGAAAGAGCTATTCAATCAGCTAAAATATCGTCTATCGCGCCTAATAGGGAAATAATAAGTGTCATATCTAGATTTTATAATATTGACAATGAAAAAGGCATTAAAAATCCCATAGGAATGAGCGGAGTAAAATTAGAAGCAGATGCTTTAATTATTACCGCGTCATCGCCTTTTATTAAAAATGTTACTAAAGTTATAAATATGACTGGCCGTAAAGTCCTTACTTTTATACCTGGAATAATGGCGTCTGGCGAATCTGTTTTATCAAACAGGCAAAAAGAATTAGGAGTTTTGATTTTAGATATAGGTTCTGATACAACAGGCTTGTTAGTATATGAAGAAGGAGAATTAGCTCATTTAGAAATAAAACCTTTTGGAGCAGGCCATATTACTAATGATATTGCTATTGGATTAAGAATTGATATTGATACAGCTGAAAAAATAAAAATTAAATTTGGATCTTGCGTTCCTGACGAGATTAGAAAAACAGAAATAATCAATCTTAATGAATTAGGAATAGAAGGCGATTTTAATATTAGAAGACGCGATGTTGCTTTGATTATTGAAGCAAGAATGAAAGAAATTTTTAGTTTTGTTAATATATCTCTTGATAACATTGGCAAACGAGGATTTCTACCAGCAGGAGTTATATTAATAGGAGGAGGCTCTAATTTACATGTAATAATTGAAATGGCTAAAAAATATTTACGATTACCAGTTAAGACTGGATATCCTGAAAAATTTAAGGGATTAGTTGATGAAATTACAGATCCTTCTTTTGCTATGGCTACTGGACTGCTTTCTTGGTATGGTAAAAAAATTAAACACGATCCAATTAATAGAAATGAGTATTTTGGAAAACTTGGATCTAAGTTTAAAAGTTTTTTTCATAAAATATCTCCATAATAAAAATAAAACAATTAAAAAACAATGAAAAATACTTACTTAGATATTTATATAAGTAAGTATTTTTCATTGTTTTAGAATATGCTATTGACATGAGATTTTTTTTAGAATATATTAAAGTAAAATGAATTTTAATTTTTTGAAATAAGTTAAAAATTAACTTCAAAATTCTGAAAAACATTGAATTTGAGCCAAAGTTTCATAATTTTTTAATTCGTAATTTGTAATTAATTTATAATATGCCACAAGTTAAACCAGAAGCAGAATCATTTACATCAATAAAAGTAGTTGGAGTTGGAGGCGGTGGTGGAAACGCCATTGACCATATGATAGAAGCTGGATTAAAAGGAGTTGAATTTATTGCTGTGAATACTGACGCTCAAGATTTGCATTATTGTAAAGCAAATGAAAAAATTCACATTGGAAAAAATGCCACGCGCGGATTAGGCGCTGGTATGGATCCAGAATTAGGAAGGCAGGCAGCAGAAGAGAGTAAAGAAGAATTAGCAAGAATGCTTGACGGAGCTGATATGGTTTTTATAACTGGAGGCAAAGGCGGAGGAACCTGCACTGGAGCAGCTCCTTTTATAGCGGAACTTGCTCGTTCAGCAGGAGCATTGACTATAGCTGTAGTTACTAAACCTTTTTCTTTTGAAGGATCTCAAAGAGCGCAAATAGCTTTAGAAGGAATTGAAGATTTAAAAGGTAATGTTGATAGTTTAATTGTTATTCATAATGACAGAGTTTTAAATATTATTGACCGTAATACAAGTTTAAAAAATGCTTTTTATATAATAGATGATATTTTATTTCAAGCAGTGCAAGGAATTTCTGATTTAATTACCTTGCCAGGTATTATTAATGTTGATTTTGCGGATGTTAGGGCTATTATGAAAAATTCAGGAGCAGCTTTAATAGGAGTTGGCCATGCGTCTGGCGATGATAGAGCAGTAGAAGCGGCAAAAATGGCTATTAGTTCTCCTTTAGTTGAAATGTCAATAAATGGCGCGAGAAGACTATTAATTAGTGTTAGCGGAGGAAGTGATATTAGTATGAGTGAAATTAACAAGGCCGCAGAAGTTATCACTAATTCTATTGATCCTGACGCTAAAATTATTTTCGGAGCTTTTAACAATGATAAGGTGGAAAAAGGAGTTTTTAAAATTACTATTATTGCCACTGGTTTTGACAGAGAAATAATAAGCGATAACAAAATAAGAGAAGTAAGGGAGATTTATAAGATTAATGATGATAAAAACGATTTTAATTCCATTAAAAAAATATTAAAAGACGAAGATAATATTATATTTAAAAACAATGAAAAAGCAAATAATTTTACAGAAGAAGATATTGATTTAGAAGTTGATATTTTGGAAGGAAGTTCTGATGTAAAATATAATAATAAAAATAAAGAAAGCGCTTTATCAAAAGACAATAGTTTATTAGACAATGAAGATGATGAGTTGTCAATTCCTACATTTATACGCAATAAAATGAAGAGAAAATAGTTTATCTTATATTTAAATAAGAGTTATCCACAAAACGCTTGAATTTTTATTCAAGCGTTTTTGTTATTATGTGTTAAGGAATAATTAAGAATATAAAAAATAAATTAAGTTTTATAAATTTGCGTATTTTATAAATTTATTCAAATTTTTGTTTAAATATGCGGTTTTTTAAAAATATGACTTATGAATTGCAATATGATAAAATAGTTTTATTGAAACAATAAAATATATGTTTTCAATATTATAAGTTTTTATTGTTTTAACAAAGTTTCCAAAAAACTTTTAATGAACGCGAAGCGTGAATTTAGAGTTTTTTAGGAGTTTTTACCATGATAAAAGAAAAATTTTTTAAGAGTATAAAAAAACGCGATGGCAGAATAGTTCATTTTGATAATAATCGCATTACTAACGCTATATTTAAGGCAATGAGCGCTGCAAAAGAGGGTAATAAAAGCAAAGCATTATTAGTTTGTGATAAAGTTATATCAGAGCTTAAAAAACTTCGCTCATATGATGAAGTTCCAACTATAGAAGAAATTCAAGATATAGTGGAAACAGAACTTATATTAAATGATTTTCCCAAAACAGCTAAAGCGTATATTTTATACAGAAGGGAGCATGAAATTAAAAGACTTGAAAGAGAAGATATTCTTGAGGGCAAAACAACTAATTTGCCTTTTACAACTAATGCTCTTAAAGTTGTAGCAAAAAGATATTTAGCTTGCGACAAAGAAGGTAATATACAGGAAAATCCTGAACAGATGTTTGATAGGGTTGCTCGCTCGCTTGCTAATGTTGAAGAAAAATATAATAAAAATAAACAAGAAATACAAGAAATTTATGAGGATTTTTTAGAGGCTATGGTATCTTTTAAATATTTGCCAGGAGGAAGAACTTTGGCTAACGCAGGAGCTGAAACAGCGATAATTCCTAATTGTATAGTTTTAAATATAAAGGATAGCATGTTTGATATTTTTGACACATTAAAGAATGCTGCTTTGCTCCAGCAAATGGGCGCTGGTCTTGGATTTCCTTTTCATTTAATAAGACCAGCAGGAATAAGAACTGTAAGATCCAGAGGAATCGCTTCTGGACCAGTATCATTTTTACATGTTTATAATAATGCTTTTAGTGTTATTAAACAGCAAAACAGGCATGGAGCCAATATGGCTATTATGAGAGTTGACCATCCAGATGTTTTGGATTTTATGTATAGCAAGAAAATAGAAGGCGCTTTAAAAAATTTTAACATTTCTATTGGTTTAACAAATGATTTTATGCAAAGCGTTGTAAAGAATAACAAAAGCCCATGGATGTGCGAATTTAACGGAGTTAAAATGAAGCCTAGAATTATTGAGCGGGATCGCGATGGGAAAATAATAGAAATAAGAGAGGTTAATATGAGCGCGCGCGAAATAATGGATGAAATAGTAACTCACGCATGGGCAAATGGCGAGCCAGGAGTGGTGTTTATTGATAGAGTTAATGAAACTAATCCTCTTCCAGGTTTAGGAAGAATTGAGGCGTCTAATCCTTGCGGAGAACAATTTCTTCATGGTTCAGATGTTTGTAATTTAGGCTCTATAAATTTAGAAAAATTTGTTATCAATGGAAAAATTGATTTTGACGAATTAAAAAGAATTACAAGAATCGTTATAAGACTTCAAGATAATGTGGTTGATTTGACAAATATACCAGTGGAAAGCGTTGATAAAACATTTAAATTAAACAGAAGAATAGGTTTGGGCATTATGGGATTTGCTGATATGCTTTATAAATTAAATATTCCTTATAATTCAGATGAAGGACGAAAAATAGCTAAATCTGTAATGGGTTCTATTCAAAAAGAAGCGCGTAAAATGTCTCAAGAATTAGCAGAAGAAAAAGGAGTATTTCCTAATTATGAAAAAAGTATTTATGCGAATAGTGGCGTAAAAATGCGTAATGCCGCGCTAACTACAATAGCTCCAACAGGAACTTTATCAATGGTTTTTGATGTTTCCGGAGGAGTAGAGCCATATTTTGCTCTTTCATATCATTATAAAGGAATTCTTGATGGAAAATCAAATTTAAGTTATTTTAATAAACATTTGAAAAGAGTTTTACAAGAAAGAGGGCTTTATTTGGAAGAAATAATTAATAAAATTGAAAAAGAAGGAAGTTTGAAGAATATAGATGAGATTCCAGAGGATATAAAAAGAGTTTTTGTTGTTTCAATGGATATTTCCGCTGAAGATCATATTAAAATGCAAGCAGCTTTTCAGGAAAATGTTGATAACTCAATATCTAAAACTTGCAATTTTTCATCAGACGCAACAAAAGAAGATGTTTTAAAAGGATATATTCTCGCGTGGAAACTTAAATGTAAAGGTTGCACGGTTTATAGAGATAAAAGTCGTGAATTTCAAGTTTTAAATTTAAATAATAGCAAAGCAGAAGAAAAAGATAATAAAGAAAAAATTCCAGTAATGAGCGCGCCAAGTATAACTTCTATGGATAAAAATATATGTTTTGATTGCAAAAGTAAAATGATATTTAAAGAAGGATGTTATAATTGTCCTAATTGTGGTAATGGAAAGTGCTCGATTTAGTTTATTTTATTAAATAATAAACTGCGAAACTTGTTTTATTATCAGAACGCGCTTAGTTTCGCGATGTTCTGCTCACAAGACAGTTTCGCAGTTTTTAAAATAAACTATTATTTATGTATAAATCTACTTTTGTTTTGATTTCTATATTGATTGTTTTGATTTTTTTAACTCTCTATATTGACAAATCAGTTCAATACAGAGAGTTTTTTTATAATAATGGTAAAATAAAAGGTAAAATCGCAAGCGATATAGAAACGCTCTCAAAATCGCAAAAATTTATTTTTGTATCTGAATCAAATGAAAAAATCATTGTTTTTGCTAATCGTTATATAAATTTAAATTACGGAGATAAAATAGAAATAAATGGAAAAATAGAAAAACCAGAAATTTTTAATGATTTTGATTATCCCGCGTTTTTATCGCGACAAGGAATATTTTATGTAAGCTATTATCCAAATATAATTTTACTATCGGATTTACAAAATTTGATAGTAAAATTTGATTTCTGGCGTTTTATTTATAAGATAAAGAATAATATGCGAGATATTATAAATAAATATTTGCCAGAACCTAACGCAAGCTTGGTTTTAGCTACTACATTAGGAGATGATTTTGTTTTGGATAGCGAATTAAATATTGGTTTAGTTAAAAGCGGTCTTCGTCATATGGTTGCTGTTTCAGGACTTCATATTGCTATTATTTTAGGGACTTTGTTTTTATTTTTTATAATTTTAGGTTTAAAAAGGAACTACGCTACAATCGCTGCTTTAATGTTTTTGCTTTTTTATGTTTTTTTAATTGGTATGCCTTTTTCTGTAATTAGAGCTGGAATTATGGGTGGAATTTTGTTTTTAGGGTTTTTAATTGGCAGACCTTCTAATATTATAAATTCTTTAATTATAGCGGCTATTGCTATTATATTATGGCAAAATACAGCATGGCAGGAAATATCTTTTCAACTTTCATTTGGAGCTGTTTTAGGAATTTTATTGTTTTTTAACTTTTTTCAAAACATTTTTAAAAAAATACCTAAAATA
This sequence comes from Patescibacteria group bacterium, assembly GCA_038078515.1. Lineage (GTDB taxonomy): Bacteria > Patescibacteriota > Minisyncoccia > 2-01-FULL-47-10 > JBBTYX01 > JBBTYX01. The sequence goes on from JBBTYX010000074.1 coordinate 12,662, forward strand.
CCTAAATTTAGCATAGATATTTTATCAGTAACTATGGCTGTTTTGATCTTGATTTGGCCGATTTCGGTCTATAATTTTGGAGAATTTAGTATTATTGCTCCAATTTCCAATATTTTGGTTTTGCCTTTACTTCCCATTTTAATGATTCTAGGTTTTCTAGTAATGATTTTTGGAATGTTTTTTGCGCCGGCAGCATATTTGTTTTCTTGGTTTTTGTGGCTTATATCAGAATGGGTTATTTTAGTTGCAGAATTTTTAGGAAGTTTGCCAGGAGCGACAATAACTTTTGACAGAACAAGTATTTGGTTTATTATAATATATTACTTGTTATTAGGAGGAATATTGTATTTTGTTAAATCAAAAATTAAAATTGAAGATAGTAATTTGTAATTTGTAATTTAAAAAAAATTTCCAATAATTACTATTTACTAATTACTAGTTGTAAGTTACTTTTTTAAAAATTAGAACCTTTAATATTTTCTAAACTCATTATCATTCATTAAGAAAATATTAAGAACCTTGTTTTTAAAATTATTATGGAAAAAGAATGGAGATTTTTTAAAAATTATGATTAAATTTAGTAATTTTGTAAGATTCAACAAAAGCGTAAGATTAGGTATTTTGCTATTTATAGGAATAGTTATTGTTTTAATAGTTATTGTTTTTGTTGATTTATTTGATAAAAGTTTGCGTGTTAGTTTCTATGATATTGGACAAGGGGACGCTGTTTTTATTGAAACTCCAGAAAATTATCAAATTTTGATTGATGGAGGACCAGGACCTTTGATTTTGCGAAAATTAGGTCGCGATATGGTATTTTGGGATAAAACAATTGATTTAGTAATAGCTACTCATCCTGATGCTGATCACATTAGCGGTTTAATTGATGTATTGGAAAGATATAATGTGAAAAATATTTTAATTAGTCCCAGTTTAGATAAGGATACAGAAGTATTTAAAGTATTTTATAAAGCAATATGGAATGAAGGCGCTATGCTTTATTTAGCAGAAGCAGGTCAAAGTTTTTCTGGCATTTTGACTAAATCAAAATCTAACGAACAAAGCGAGAATTATATAGATTTTCAAGTTTTATATCCGTTTAATTTTACAAATAATATTTATACAGAAGATTTTAATGATATGAGTATTGTTAATTTGTTGGAATACAAAGGTCAAAAAATACTATTTACAGCTGACGCTACAATAAAAGTTGAAAATATGTTGTTGGAAAAATATCCAAGCCTTGATATAAATATACTTAAAGCAGGACATCATGGCTCAAAAACATCAAGCAGTTTTAATTTTTTGAAAGCAATTACCCCAGACTTAGCAATAATACAAGTTGGGTTAGATAATCGCTATAAGCATCCTCATCAAAGCGTAATAGAACGGTTTCAAAATTTAGGAATACCTATTTGGCGTACTGATTTAGACGGGGATTTGCGCTTGCAATTTTAATAATTTTTTATTATAGTAATAATATATGAAAAACGAAAAAAGTTTAGTTATAATAAAACCAGACGGAATTCAAAGAAGTTTAGTTGGTGAGATTATTAAGCGCTATGAGAGAAGCGGGTTAAAACTAATAGGCTTGAAAATAATTGTGCCAACAAAAGATTTAATAGAAAAGCATTATTTACTTGACCCAAATTGGAAACGCAATGTAGGGGAAAAAGCTATTAATTCTTATAAAAAGCAAGGGAAAAAACCTCCGTCAGAAGACCCTATTGATGTAGGCAATACTGTTGTAGAGGGATTGAAAAAATATTTAACAGCAGGGCCTGTTATTGTTATGGTTTGGAGCGGAGCTCACGCAGTAGGAATTATCCGTAAAATTACAGGCGGCACAGAACCATTAACATCAGATGTTGGCACAATAAGAGGTGACTATACTATTGATTCTTACGAGCTTTCTGATATAGGAGGACGCGCTATTAGAAATTTAATTCACGCGTCAGGTACTCCAGAAGAAGTAGATAATGAAATTAATCTTTGGTTTAAAAAAGAAGAGCTTATAAATTATCGTCTAATAAACGAAGAAATAATTTATGATGTAAATTTAGACCGGATATTAGAGTAAATTATTTAGAAAAAAGTTCAATAGTTTTTTGTATAATATTCTACTTATGTTTGATATATTGTTTTTATGCATTTTACACAGGCCTTTATTCTATTTTCTTTACCAGGGGGAGTAACCCATTGCAAATTAGGATAGATTCGTTTTTTAGAAGTAGGATTAAAATGTCCTCTAAGTTTTTTATATCTGGTTTTTAGTTGCGAGCCTTTTTCGCATATGCTACACTGTTTCATATAAAATTAAGATACATTTTATTTAATTAAAAGTCAATATGGACAATAGAATTTTTTTATACATAATAATTATTCTTTCTGCTGTAATTCACGAGTATTCGCATGGATGGATAGCAGATAGAATGGGCGATAAAACAGCGCGATACGCAGGTCGCCTTACATTAAACCCGTTAGCGCATATGGATTTGTGGGGCACTGTTATTATTCCTTTATTTTTGTTATTTACAGGTGGAATTTTTATTGGTTGGGCAAAACCAGTTCCATATAACCCTTATAATATACAAAATAAGCACGGTTCTTTAATAGTGGGTCTGGCAGGGCCTGCATCTAATTTTATTATAGCTATTATTTTAGGATTGTTGATTCGTTTTAACATTTTCCCAGAAAGCATTGCCCAGTTTATATTTCTTATTGTAACTGTAAATGTTTATTTAGCATTGTTTAACTTAATTCCAGTACCGCCATTAGATGGTTCTAAAGTATTTGGCGAGATTTTTCCATCAAGAAGCAGTTTAGCAACATCTGGAGTAGGAATAATAGTTGCTCTTTTGGTCGCGTTTTTGATTTTACCTCCTATTGCTGGTTTTGTTATTAAAATAATTATTGGAATTTAAAATTTATAATTCTAAATAGTTTATGGACAATTTTAAAGAAACAAAAAATATTTTTGAAAAAGACAAAAATCAAGAAAAACCGGAAATGGAATTGGAAAAATTTATTTTTAAAAAACTTAATGAATTAGATTTTTCCAAAGGGCTTTCCAATGAGGCAAGAAACATAATTAGCGAGATGAAAATACACAGCGAACAAACTTATAATCATATGTTGCGAGTGGCGCATGTTAGTTATTCTGCTTCAAAAAAATTAGGCACTGACGGTAAACTTGAGTTTATAGGCGGACTTTTGCACGATTTTGGGAAATTAATGATTAATAAAAACTTTTTATTGTCTGATAAAAATATTCATGAAGGTCATTAT
>JBBTYX010000075.1:0-1315 GCA_038078515.1 Patescibacteria group bacterium
CGCCTTTATAAATCAAACCTTTTTTATAATAATGAATAAACGCTTTTTCTACGGCTTTTGCGTAATCTTTATCCATTGTAAAGCGCGCGCGCGACCAATCGCAAGAAGATCCTATTTTTTTTAATTGATTTAAAATATTATCTCCGTATTCTTTTTTCCAATACCAAATATGCTCAATAAAAAGTTTTTGCCCCAAATCATGGCGAGTTTTACCTTCTTTTTGTAATTTTTTTTCAACAACATTTTGCGTTGCTATACCAGCATGGTCGATTCCCGGTAGCCAAAGAGTTTTATAGCCTTGCATTCTTTTTTGACGAATTAAAATATCCTGTATAACAGCGTTAAGAGCGTGCCCCATATGAAGATTTCCAGTTACATTAGGAGGCGGAAGAGTAATGCAATAAGTTTTTTTATGTTTTTTAGGAAGTTTGTCAGGATTAAAAAAGCCTGAATTTTCCCAGATTTTATAAATTCTATCTTCAACTAATTTCGCATCATACGCTTTTTCCATATAATTTAATTTTTTATTTACGAGTGAAACGAGTAAACAAGGTTCTCAATTATTCGTTTGCGAGTGTAACGAGCTTACGAATAATTAGAGGTTCTTATTTATCTAAATATAACAAAAAAAACGCTTTTTAGCAATAATAAAAAGCATTTTATTTATTTACTAATAAACAAAATGCTTTATGCTTTTTATTTATTTACTAATAAACAAAATGCTTTATGCTTTTTATTTATTTACTAATAAACAAAATGCTTTTTATGAATAAATTTTCAAGATTTAATTAAATTTTACTGTATTCTTATATCATATACATATTCAGGACCTAAAGCAGGATTTGCAGCATCGCCCAAAAGAGAAGGATTATTCCCATTTTCAAGACATACTTGCAATTCATATCCAGTATTATCATTAATAGAAGAATATTTATAAGCATAGTTTCCAAAGCCAGATTCTTTACATAATTCATTAAATAAAATATCAACTGGGACAGACGGTATATTATTAGGCACTAATTCTGATAAGGTATTAGGGAATTTTCCGTTATTATTAAAAAAATACACATCTAATCCTAAACGAATATTTTGCGCGTCATATAATCTTTTCGCGTCGCGAGCATTTTTTAATGAATCCATGCTTATATTTGTAAAAATAATAGACGCTAAAATGCCAATAATAGCAATAACTATTAACAATTCAATTAATGTAAATCCACGCATAGGTTTTTTTATTTTTTTAATAAAAAACAAGTAATCTATTTTTTTAATAAAAAACAAGTAATCTATTTTTTTAATAAAAAACAAGTAATCT
>JBBTYX010000075.1:1415-1665 GCA_038078515.1 Patescibacteria group bacterium
ATTTTTTTCATATTTTTTAAAATTTTTATATATTTAATATTATAACATTATTAAATATTTACGCAACAAAAAATGTTCCGTAAAAGTTTAACTAAAACACATATCAAAAACCCACTATTCATTATTCGCTTCACCACGCAATCGAAACGTACAATTTATCAGAGTCACCACGCGCTCCGCGCATGACAGGTTAATCAAAATCCAAATGATTAAAACTAATAAAATGGACTCGGCAGGGCGAAGCAATTTG
>JBBTYX010000076.1:0-2909 GCA_038078515.1 Patescibacteria group bacterium
GCTTCCGCAAAATCGCTCCATATTCTTAATTCCGAACAAGTTACTACTGGTGCCGAGGGTGGGACTTGAACCCACAAGCCTTGCGGCACATGGTCCTAAGCCATGCGTGTCTGCCAATTTCACCACCTCGGCAAAAAATAGAATTTAGAATCTAAAATATAGAACATAAAATTAGTTCTTAATTCAAAATTCTATATTATAAATTCTATACATTAGCCTAATTCAATAGATAATTTTTTAGTAATTTCTTTATCTGTTTTTGGCAGTCTAATAGTTAAAATACCGTCTCGTAAAATAGCTTTGGATTTTTTTATATCAATTTCAGAAGGTAAAATAACTGATCTGGAAAAAGGACCCCAATAAAGTTCTTGAAAAAAATAATCTTCTCTTGTAACACTGTCTTCATTTTCTCTTCTTCCTTTAATAGTTACCATATCATTAGTAATATTAACATCTAAATCTTCTTTGCGCACTCCAGCAACAGGAGATTTTATTATAATTTCATGAGATGTCTGATAAACATCAATTGTTAATTGACCTTCTTCTTCATCTTTTTGTCCTAATTTTTCAGTTTCTTTATTCATATTAATTTGAGCTATTTTTTTTTCTGGCAATTCGTTTTTGTCATTTAATGAAATAGTAAAACTTTCGTGATTTTCAGTATAATCTTTACTAATAAAAGATTCTTTTTTTTCGTTTATATCTTCATCTTCATCTTTAGAATTAGAAAAAGTTTTAATTCCTGTTAATTTTTCTAAAAATGTTAATTTTTCTTTTTTTGTCATAATAGCTTTGGTTAAAAATTATTTTTCATTTAAATTTAATTTTTTGAATTCTTTATGCGCTATAAATAATCCCGCGCCAAGTAAAATTATAATTAAAGAAAGAAAGAAATATTTATATTCAATGTATTTTATATTTTGAGTAGTTATAATAAAATAATTAAAAACTGTATGCAATATAGTAGCAAAAATAAATCCTTGTATTAGTTGATATTTTTTTAATAAAAAATATTTTTGAGCTAAATAATATCCTATTATTCCTGATGATAATGTATGAAGAAGAGTTGCTCCCCAAAAACGCAAAATAGTAATTGTAATAATTTGATTGATACTTTCTCCATTAAGCGAACTGCCTAAAAGGATAATAATATTTTCTGAAGCGGCAAACCCAAGAGCTACAACAATTAAATATATCATAGCGTCAGTTGGTTCATTAAATTCTTTTTTATTGCGCGCTATTATTTGTCTTGCCACTCCATATTTAAGAAATTCTTCTATGAATGCTCCTCCTATTATAATGATAATAATATTTTTTACAATACCCTTTAAAAAGTGTTGACCATAAAGCTCAATTACAGCGGCTAAAATAGTTATTAAAAAACCTATTGCAAAAAGCTTTACAATAATACGCATTGGTTCTGGATGAAAGTCTTTGCGTAAATAATATAAAAGCCAAATAAAACTAGGCAGAAGACCAAGTATTATTATGATTATTATTTGAAAAATAGACACATTTTAAATTAAAAATTATTTCCTATTTATTTCTCATTATCTATTGTTTCTGGCCATAGAGAAATTATTAAAAGTTCGTTTTTTTCTTTAAATTCAAGTTTATTCCATAATTCCTCAGTAATAAACGGCATAAAAGGATGTAGAATTTTTATTATATTTATAAGAATAAAATACAATATTTGTTTTACTTCATTGTTTTCTTTATTTTTCGAGTATTCAATATATTTATCAGCAAAATCATGCCAAACAAAGTTATAAATAGTATGCAGCGCCTGTCCAAATCTATATTTATCAATATCTTTATTAACAGATTTTATAGTTCTGTCTAATTTTTTTAATATTTTTTCATCTTCTTTTTCTAATTTAAGTTTTATAATTTGTTTATAGTTTTTAATTTGGATTTTATTATTTTCTGTTTTTTGCAAAACAAAACGGCTTATATTCCAAAGTTTATTAGCAAATTTTTTGCCAGCCATTATAGAATCTTCGCTAAAATGAATATTTTGCACTCCCATCATTTGATAAATAAGTCCAAAGCGAGTAGCGTCTGCTCCATATTTTTCTATCATAATCATTGGATCAATTCCAGTGCCAAGGGATTTTGACATTCTTTTTCCATCAATAGTTAAAACAGTGGGGTGTATTATAATATCTGTAAAAGGTTTTTTGCCTGTAAATTCTAATCCTGAAAAAATCATCATTGTTACCCATAAATTAATAATATCCCGAGAAGTTGTTAATACTTGCGTAGGATAAAATTCTTTTAAATCAGAAGCGTTTTTGTCAGGCCATCCTAAGCTTACTATTGGCCATAAAGCTGAAGAAAACCAAGTATCTAAAACATCGCTCTCGCCTTTTAATGGAATTTTATGTCCCCACCATAATTGACGGGAAATGCACCAATCGCGAATATTATCTAACCAATCAATATAAACTTTTTCCCAATGTTTGGGATGAAAAAAAATTTTCCTATCTTGCAGAGCTTTTTTAGCTTTTTTAGCTAATTTATCCATTTTTAAAAACCATTGATTGCTAAGTATAGGTTCAATAACAGACGAACAGCGGTAGCATTTGGAAATTCTGTGATTATAGTCAATAATTTTTTCTATTAAGTTTTGTTTTTCAAGTTCCGATATAATTTTTTCGCGAGCCTCTTTAATATTTAATCCTTTATAATCCTTTCCTGCAAGCTCTGTCATTTTGCCGTATTTATTTATAACTTGATATATGGGCAATTTATTTTTTTCGCCTATTAAAAAATCCAGCATATCATTAGCAGGAGTGATTTTAACCGCGCCAGTGCCAAATCCCATATCAATAGCAATATCAGAAATTACAGGTATTTCTCGTTTTAAAATAGGCAAAATAACAATTGAGCCAATTAAATCTTTATAT
>JBBTYX010000077.1:0-1768 GCA_038078515.1 Patescibacteria group bacterium
GTTTTAATTCCTTTTACTTTTATATAATTTTCTATATAATTCTCCATAATTATATTTAGTATACTAAAAAACAAAGGTTATGTATAGACTATTTACAAAAAACATTATTGCATATATACTAAAATTCTAAGTAATTAAATTCTGTTTTATATTATGCCAAATAACAAATCAACTGAAAAAAGATTGCGACAAGATAAAGTTCGTTATGAACGCAATAAATTAAAGAAAAAAACTTATAAATCTATTAAAAATCGCATTAAAAAAGGAGAAACAAACTTAATGCCGGAATTTTATAAAGCTATTGATAAAGCGGCTAAAAATGGCGTTATTCATAAAAATAAAGCAGCGCGTGAAAAATCGCGATTAGAAGTTTTTATTAAAAAAACAGAAAAAATTAAGACCTCTAAAAAAGTTATTGCGAAATCTGTTGCCAAAAAAACCGCTCCAAGTAAAAAGATCTTAAAAAAGAAGGCTTTAAAATAACATTTTCATATAGTTCTACTGCTTTTTGATATAAATACGCTATTTCGTTGTTTTTAAAATTTTTAATAGAAGAAAGCGCTTTTTGAGCGACAAATGGATGAAATGCTTTAGAATTTTCTGAAACTAAAAGTAAAACTCGCAATTGCCAAAGAATCCGACTTACAATAGATATTGGATCTTGTTTTTGTGAAATTTGACGCTCTACTAATAATAGAGCTTTTTTATAATCACGCTGTGAAAGCGCGTTTGTTAAAGCAAATGGTTCTAAATCATTCTCAATTGACCATAGTTCCGAACTGTTGGAAAAATTTGACAAGCTATATTTTTCTATTTCATTTATCAAAGGATGTAAGGATTGTAATTTATAATTTATAATTTGAAATTTATAACGCGACAAGAAATTATCAGCTGACGCGCCTCTATAATTAAATTCTTGTTTTATAAAATTTATAAGTTCTTGTTTTTTAGGAACTGTAAAGCGTATTTGTTTTATGTCTTTAAATTTTGATATTAATTTTATTTCCGGACTGTAAAAAATTATTACATCGTCAGTGTTTTTTATTATTTTTAACATTTCTTTTAACTCGCTCTCTTTCCAGTCGCGAATTACTATCAACTTTGAACTCTGAAATAAATCTTGTTCCTTAATAGAGTTATTTAATTTATTAATGCCCTGTTCTATAATAGAAACATTGCAGTATTTATGATTTTGATACTGTTTTTTTATTTCATTTAATTGTTTATGGCATTGATATGGTTCGCCAGTTATTATTTGAATTGCGATTTGAATTATGATTTGAATAAAGTATTAAAAAGTGAAATCTTTTTATTAAATTATTATGCCACGAAATATTTATTTTCCGTCTATCTCCACTCAATAAGAGCGCTTCCATCTTTTTCTGAATCAGCGCCCTCTACTATAGTATAGGACTCTACTTTGCCTACATTTATAAATCCTCCACCACCAGCACCGCCAGACATACTAGTTTCCTCATATCCTCCAGCACCAGAACCGCCACCGACAGGATATGAATAAACCCAACCTGAAGCGCCTCCGCCATAACCGCCTCCACCGCCGCTAGCACTACCGTTATTACCGCCTCCGCCTATATTATAAGCTGGAATTCCAATGCCTCCTAAATCATCCGTAATACCATTTTTACCTGCATTTCCACCAGTACCTCCACCACCAATACCATTAGCACCGCAAATACTCCCACCAATACCATTTTCACCGGGACTATTTCCACCTCCTCCGTTCCCTCCATAATACTGATTCTTATCA
>JBBTYX010000078.1:0-1315 GCA_038078515.1 Patescibacteria group bacterium
TAAGTTGGTATATTTTTTAAAAACATCAATGAGATGAGAATTTGATGTTATATCTATTTCAAAGACAACTCGTGTTCCACGTTTAATATTTGATACTGTTTTAACTTCTATATTATCTTTTGTCACTATTAAATAATGCCCGAAACTGTCTAATATAAACTTATTTGCTGATTTTGATGTAAAAAATATTCCCTCTCCAGAATGGGATTTTGGCATAGTAGTTGTCTTTCCTTTCAATAGATCTTGAATGGCTTGTATCTCTGAATCTAATTTTTTCTTTTTCATTATATTGCGGAATACGCCCACTCCAGAATCTTCCACAATAAAAGACAGTTTTTTGTCGCGCAAAGACACTTCAACGCCTATAACTTTTGACTGCGAATGTTCTATCGCATTATTGAACATCTCTGAAAAGGCGAAAGTGAATATGCTACGAATATTTTCAGGAAGGTTTGCAAGCGCGTAAAAATTTTTTTCGACATCCATTAACACTTTATGTTCTTCTAGCAATTTATTTTTGTATTTTTTTCTAAACACATCCGGGATTATTTCAGGATGTTTTTTGGCGTAATCAGGAGACACATAAAAAGCGGATCGTGTTGCGCCGATTTTTAAGACCTTCTTATTAGAGATTAATTCAGACAATAACTGATTAAGATATTGGCGAGAAACGCCAAACTGCAATGAAAGTTCTCTTGTTGTTATTTTGCCTTGTTTATTGGCTATTTCTATTATTTTGTCTTTGTTTATCATAAGTAATTATATTGTAAAGTAATCTATATCAGATTGTCAAGTGATTGTAAAGAGACCTTCAAAATTTAAAATATTTATAAAACAAAACTTACCCTCATATGAAGGCAAGTTTATTCTGTAGGGATAAAAGGCGCCTGGCATCTATTCCAATATCTACTGACAACATATGCGGTACTCAACATTTCCTCCTGCCCCATCATAACCAGGTGGACACTCTGGCGTTTCTCTTCCCACATTGGGAACCGAAATATATATTATTTTTTAAGCGCGCTAAGAGCGTCTAATTGTTTTTGCGTTTCTTCTTGAGACATTTCTTTAGTTTTGTTTTCAGGGCTTTGCAATTTTTCTAAAGCGCTAATCTGTTCCTTTACTTCTATTTCTGTTAATTCTTTTGTGTTAATTTGTTTTTTTAATTCTTGTAGCGCGTTAAGTTGTTTTTGAGATTGTTCTAAATCTTTTTGATTTTTTTTATTGCTGTCTTTTATTGATAATAAAATAGCAATAATTATAATTATTACCGCAACTATTGAAATTATAGCAATTTTGTAATTTTTCATATTTT
>JBBTYX010000078.1:1415-5456 GCA_038078515.1 Patescibacteria group bacterium
AAATTTAATAATTAAAAATACAAGTAATCTATATTTTAAATTTAATAATTAAAAATACAAGTAATCTATATTTTAAATTTAATAATTAAAAAAATTAGAAATCTTGTTTAAAAATATTATATCAAATTTTTAAATACAAGGCAAGTGTCTCTTTTGCCATTATACTCCATTTATTTTTTAAGATTGAGCGAAGCGAAATATTAAAAAACAAAATTCTCAATAAATTTTTATGGTCATAGCGAATTACAATTTATTTAAATATAACGATAGCGTCTCTTTTGCCATTATACTCCATTTATTTTTTAAGATTGAGCGAAGCGAAATATTAAAAAACAAAATTCTCAATAAATTTTTATGGTCATAGCGAATTACAATTTATTTAAATATAACGATAGCGTCTCTTTTGCCATTATACTCCATTTATACTTTTTTATCAACAAAGCTCCTTGCTTTAATTTTTCTTTTTGCTTTATTTCATTATTTAAAGCTTGTTTTATAACTTCAGCAATATCTTTTTCATTTTCAGGATTAAAAAAGAAAGCGCTTTTGCCTAAAATTTCTCGCAATGACTCTATATTAGAAACCGCGACTGGCGTTGCTAAACTAAGAGCTTCTAAGGGAACTAAGCCAAATCCTTCATATAAAGAAGGCAGAACAACTAATTTCGCGTTAAATATAAATTCTATTTTTTCTTTTTCAGTTAATATGCCAGTAATAATTACATCGCGCTCTAATCCAGATTTTTTTATTTCTTTTTGCAATTCAGGATAAATGCCATTATCAGGGCCAGCTAAAACTAACTTGTAGCCTTTAGCTCGCAAATTATTTAATAAATTAAAAGCTTGTATTAATTTTACTAAATTTTTATGCGGACGAATAACGCCTAAATACAAAATATAATTCACGTTTAACAATGAACGATAAATGTTATTGTTCGCATTGTTAGTTGTTATTTGTTTATTGTTCGTTGAAATGTGATCAACTCCTTCATATATAACTTTTATTTTATCGCTGTTAATTTTATAATGCTTTAATATATCGTTTTTTGTAAATTTAGACGGGGTTATTATATAACGAGATTTTTTAATTGCGTTTTTAAGCGTTATATTATAGGCAAATCTTCTATGCCAATACTTTCCTATTAAAGGTCCGGGAAAAAATTTTGGCGTTAAGTCGTGTATTGTTACTATAAATGGTTTTTTATAAAAAATAGGCGCGTTAAAATGCGTAAAATGCATTAAATCAATTTTATGCTTATATAGGAGAAATGGAAATTTTATCTGTTCTTCAAAAGAGTACCAGCTGTAGTTAGCTAAAACTTTAATAAAATTTTTATTTGGTTCTTTAAATTCATTAAACCCGTATTTTCGCAAAAAAATAAAAAATTTAATTTTTCTATGACTGTTCTCTGAAAGAAGCGCTAAATTTTCTATTAAAAATTTTGTATAATTGCCGATTCCAGTTTGAGAAGGACCATACATTCTAGCATCTATTCCAATTCTCATAAGATTTAATTATCTTTTCAATTTTTTGTTTAAATATTTTTTCATCTAAATGCGATACGGTTTTTTTTATTTTTTCTTTATTCCATTTTTGAAGATTTAATTTTTGAAACTTTTTTACAGCTTCAATTAAAGAGTTTTTGTTTTGCTTGTTAAAAAATATGCCATTTACTCCTTCTTGTATTATATCTTCTGCTCCTCCAGCTCGATAAGCAATAACTGGAGTACCTAAGCTTATTGCTTCAGTGGCAACTAAACCAAAATCCTCTTCTTGCGGAAAAATAAGCGCTCGCGCCTCGCTATAATATTTATTTAATTCTTGCTCTGAAAGTCTTCCTAAAAATTCAATATTAAGTCCTGCTTGTTTTTTTAATTTTTTCTCCAATGGTCCAATGCCTATTATTTTTAAAGGCAGTTTAAGTTCATTAAAAGCATCAATCGCTAAATCAATTTTTTTATAAGGCACCAAACGAGAAACAATAATAAAATATTTTTGCTTGTTTTTTTCTTTTTGTATTTCGTTTTTTTCTTTTTGTATTGAAATAGGAGGTGGAATAATTTCCGATTTTCTATTATAATACTTTTTTATTCTTTTTGATACGCAATTTGATATAGCTATAAATTTATCCACCCTGTTTGAAGCTTGCCTATCCCAAATTCGTAAATAAGTAGCTAAAAAAGGAATAGCGTATTTTATAGGTTTTAAAAAGTTAGATTGTTTTATATATTCTTGCGAGCCTTCCCATAAAAATCTTGTTGGCGTATAACAATAACAAATGTGATAAGTATTAGGACCTGTTATAACGCCTTTGCCAAAACTCCATGAACTGGAAAAAACAATATCAAATTCGCTTAAATCTAAACTCTCAATTGCAATAGGCATTAAAGCGGGAAAAACGCGGTGATATTTTTTAATAAAAGGCAATTTCTGCAAAAAAGATGTTCGTATTTCGCGTGCTTTTAAAAATTCTAATCCTTTTATACTTTTATCATAAAAAAGGGTATAAATTGGCGCTTTAGGAAAAATCTCAATAAATATTTTTAATACTTTTTCAGCTCCGCCAGCCTGATTAAGATAATCGTGTATTATGGCAATTTTAATATTTGGTTTTTGCATTTCTTTTGCGGGGTCTGACCCCGCTGGGATCTAAATCGTATTCTTTTTTCTCTGTTTTATACATTAAATAATTCAATAATTAAAAATTCATTTCAAATTGAAAATTTCGAATTTCAAATTAGTTAGTTGTAGTCGCATTATCAATCACAATTTCTTCTGTGCTAGTGGTATTATTTAATTCTACTGGCTCTTCTTCCACTGTTTCTATATTTTCTGGTTCGCTAATATTTTGCCCTTCGTTTAAGTTCTGTGTATTTGTGTTTTGTGTTTCCGTATTTTGTTCATTGTTAGTTATCGTATTATTTTCTTCAAAATTAAGTTCTACTAAAATATCTTCGCATTTGCCTTTTTGCTGTTTCCAATAACCGTTTTCTATATAAGAGCAATAAGGTTCTTTTGTTGCTCTATCATATAAAGTAATACCAGTAGGCTGTTCCGCGCTTCCTACTGTTAATTTACTTATTTTAGTAACAACAGCATTATATCCAGAACTTATTGCATTATAGCTTGCTGAAACAGTTGTTTCTACTTTTTTATTAAGAGCTTTTAATCCAGACATTAAGAAAGTGGTCATTTTATAAACATCAACTCCTTTTTTATCTTTAGATAATACTTCTTCTGGCGCTTCCTCAGCAATAAGTCCTATTCTCAATGGATCATCGTTATTTTCTTCATTGTATCTGTATTTTGCTATTTTTGCGCTCTTAATCTTTTCAAAAATATCATCATCATCAGTTTCAGCAAGATATTCTATATCTTTTTTAGCTTCTTTGGTTGAAATGTTAACAAAAGATGTTGCAGCCACATCGCCTATAACATGTAGTTTATAAGCTGGAGTTACAGTTCCTATTCCTATGTTGCCAGAGTTATCTATGGTTATAGAAGAAGATGCGATTGGAGCAGAAGACATGTCTATAACAGAAGTTATTTCTTTAATACCCTGCAATAATCTCATGGATAATGCTATGTCATACGCCACTCTTTTGTATCCTTTGTCGTCTATATGTACCATTTCCGGGAAAACTGTTTCAACTTCTTGCGCGATAAGTCCGTAGTTTATACCGACTTGTCCGTTTAGCCATTCATATTCGTCATTTCTCCATTCAAATGAAACTGGGCGAAGTTGAGATAAACCGCCAAGTATTCCTGACAATGAACTGATGTTTTTCTTCAAATTCACATCAGATACGCAAGTTCCTATTAGCGTTGTATTGTCAGCGTCACGCACACAACCAGTTGTGCCTGTACCAACCTCAATATCGTCTTCAACATCAAGTTTTATGGAATCCGGCGCTGTTGTGCCAATACCGATATTGCCACTAGAATCAATAGTTAATCTTGTATTCGTATCTATCGCAGTCGTTCCAATCTTAAATTTATCCCCATCCCCGTCATCTACTCCCATTGTGAAGGTCTTTGTTC